>NZ_BAAHAF010000086.1:35599-215626 GCF_054777815.1 Angustibacter speluncae
CCGCCGCCGACGCCGCGCACGCCACCTGGTCGCAGACCCCGTCGGACCGGCCGCGGGCGCGGCACGAGGTGCTCGTGGTCGGTGGCGACCGCGCGCTCGTGGCCCAGGTCCTCGACGACCCGCGGCTGCGACGCGTCGCCGACCTGCCGCGCAGCCCGCTCCTCGACGTCCGCGACCCCCGCCTCGACGTGCTGCGCGAGGCGCTGCAGCGCTCGCGCTGCGTCCGGATCGGCCTGACCGAGCCGGCGTGAGCGCGTGAGGCCGGTCACGCCGGGCGTCCGGACCGAGCACGCGACCGCCCGGGCCGGCTCGGTCGGGGGGCCTGCGGTGTGGTCTACTCGACTCCGTCCGTGACCCTCCCGTGACCCGGGAGCCCCCCGAGATCCGCGAGTGGTGGTCCTGCATGACGCGTGCGCGACGCCGTACCAGCGCACCCACCCACCGCCGTCCCGCCCAGCCCCGAGGTCTGCGCGGCACGGTCTCGCTGCTCACCCGTCGCGGCGTCCGCGAGCGTGCCGGGGCCTCGGCCCTGCTGCTGTGCCTCGCCGGCGGCGCAGCCCTCAGCGGCCCGGTCGCGGCCGACGGGGGTGTCGACCTCCCGCAGGTGGCGGCGCCGCTGGCCGACGTCGCCCTGGCCGCCCCCGCCGACCGCTCGTCCGCGACCGACCAGCGCGCCGCGGCCGTCCAGCAGGTGTCGCGCGACGCCGTGCGGGCCGCGCCGGACGTCGCGGCACCGGTCGTCGCCGCCCCGGTCCTGGTGCCGCAGACCACGGTGGTCTACGCGGTCGAGGACACCTCGGTCCTGTCCGAGCCCACGTCCGGCGGCGCGAGGCTGTCGTCGCTCGCGCGCGGCGCCCAGCTCGCCGTCACCGGTCGCACCGAGCGCGGGTACAGCGAGGTCGCCACCGGTGCCGCCCTGGGCTGGATCCTCACGGCTGCGATCAGCACCTCGCCCCCGCCGACGCTGTCCGGCGCCCCGTGCCCGGGCCAGTCCTCGGTCGAGAACGGCCTGCGGGCCAGCACGATCGCGGTGCACCGGGCCGTCTGCGCCCAGTTCCCCGGCCTGGTCCACGGCGGCCTGCGCCCGGGTGACGACGGCGACCACGGGGTCGGCAAGGCGCTCGACATCATGGTGCGCGGGGCGAAGGGCGACGAGATCGCCCGCTGGCTGCAGCAGAACGCCGACGAGCTCGGCATCCACCAGCTGATCTGGCGCCAGCGCATCTGGTACTCGGGCACCTCCTTCGACGCCTGGAAGGGCATGGAGGACCGTGGGTCCGAGACCGCGAACCACTTCGACCACGTGCACGTGTCGATGCACTGACGGCCCCCCGCCGTCCGGGGTCACCCCTCCACGAGCGCCCGGATCCGCCCCAGGCCGGTGCGCATGCCCGCCTCCAGCTCGTCGCCGTGGCCGTCCTGCCCGCCGAGCAGCAGCCGGGCGAACAGGTCGGCCACCACGGGCACGCCGTCCGGCACCGAGCGGTGCTGCTCGAGCAGGGTCCCGTCGGGGTGCGGGCTGAGCCGGTAGGTCCATCGTGCGCCGCTCTCGCGCACCGTCCAGCCGATCGCGCGGCCGGGGTCGAGCAGGTGCACCCGGGAGCGGGTCGGCCAGACGACCGGTCCGCGCCGGTTCACGCCGACGAGCAGCGACCCGACGGCGACGGGCCCGCGCACGAGGACGCGCCGGCACTCCGGCGACCACTCTGGCGTGCGGCGCACGTCGGCGACGACGTCCCACACCCGTTCGGGTGCGGCGCCGATCAGTACCGACGCGGCCAGGTCGCGCGTGTCACGCCCCATCGGCGCAGCATCGCACAGCCCGATCGGGTGACGCCGTCCCGCTGCGTCGCTTGAGACCTCAACCACCCCCGGTGAGCGCACCGATGCTCTCGTCGGCGCCACGACGGCTTGTCCGGTGCCTTCGCGACGTCGACGACAGGACGCAGATGACCTCCCGCCCGCTCCGCACGGCCGGCTCCGCCGCCGTGACCCTCGCCCTGGCCCTCGGGCTCGGGGCGCTGGCGCCGACGGCGGCCTCGGCCGTGCCGCTGGTGACCGTCCCCGCCCACGGCGCGTACACCGAGCAGTCCGCGCCGACCGCCATCGCGTCCGGCGTGACGATCTCCGGCGGCGTGACCTACGCCGGCCAGCACATGCAGTTCGGGATCACCGGGTCCTCGCCCAGCGAGTCGCTCTCGCTCCTGCAGGACGCCTCGCCGGTCACCACCGACGGCGTCGTCTCCGTGGTCGGCGGCACGGTGTACCGCGGCAACGGCACCTCCGCCGACCCGATCGGCACCGTCGACGCCGTCGAGGACGGCGCCCAGGGCCGCACCCTGCGGGTCAACTTCACCTCCAAGGTCGACAACGCCGGGTTCGAGCAGGGCCTCGGCGACTGGACGGTCTACGAGCAGCGGGTCGACCTCGGCGTCACCCAGCTCGCCGGCTTCACGACCCAGGACACGAGCACCTACCCGGGCAACGTGTCGAACCAGGACAACAACCCGACGATGGACGGCTGGGGCGCGCCGACGTACGCCGTCCGCGCGACCACCGACGGCGAGCCCACCGAGGGCACGTACGCGATGGAGCTCAGCAGCTCCGGCATGACCACCGCCGCGCCCTGCGACGTGGTGCACGGCCCGGCGGTCGCCTCCGGCGAGTTCGAGGCCGCTGCCGGCGACACCCTCTACTTCGACTGGCGCGCGTTCGCCGGCGAGGACGCCGCGCACGTGTTCGGCTACCTGCTCGACGAGAACGGCACCCAGATCGAGGTCATCGACGCCGTCACCGGCTACTCGGCCTCGACGCCGTGGGCGACCAGCGAGACGGTCCTGCCCCGCTCGGGCACCTTCCGGTTCGTCTTCGTCGGCGGCACCTACGACGCCACCTGCGGTCAGGCCGCCGGCGCCCGGCTGCTGATCGACAACATCAAGGTCTTCGGCACCCGCGCCTCCGACGACGTCGTGCAGCAGATCGCCCGCAAGCTCGCCTACGCCAACTCCTCCGACACCCCCGCGACCTCGCGCACGGTCGAGGTGGCGGTGAGCAGCGTCGCCAACGGCACCGGCACCGCGACGATCCCGGTCGACGTGACCCCGGTCGACGACGGCCCGGCCTTCACCGGCGCGGCCCCCGAGGCGCGGTTCACCAACAACCAGCCCGACGACACCTTCACCGACGTCACCGGCACGGTCGCCGCGGCCGACCCGGAAGGCGACGCGGTCACCTTCGGCCTGCCGGGCGGCACCGCCCGGGCGGCGACGATCGGCGGCCAGACCTACACCCACGCCCAGCAGACCCCGCTCGGCACCGTGCACCTGGACGCCGCCTCCGGCCGCTGGGTCGTCGTGCCCGACGACGCCGCGCTCGAGGCGCGCACCGAGAGCGGCAGCCTGACCGTCCCGGTCAGCGCCACCTCGAACGGCCTGAGCACCCAGCGCGACCTCACCGTCGCCGTCGACGTGCCGCCGAGCGCCCCGGGTGCCCCCACCGGCCTGACCGCCGCCGGGCGCGACGGCGCCGTCGACCTGTCGTGGACGGCACCGACCTGGAGCGGCGGCACGCCGGCCCAGGGCCACCACGTCGAGGTGTCCGCCGACGGCGGCACGACCTGGACGACCGCCTCGGCGACCGCGTCCTCGGCGACCAGCTGGACCGTGACCGGCCTGACCAACGGCAGCCCGTACCTGTTCCGGGTGTCCGCGACCAACGCCACCGGCACCGGCCCCGCCTCGGCCACGACGACGGGCACCCCGTTCACCGTGCCCGGCGCGCCCTCGCTGACCGGCGTGGTCGCCGGCAACCGCACCCTGGTGCTCGAGGTCGGCGCCCCCGGCTTCGACGGCGGGTCCCCGGTCACCGGGTACCGCGCGTCGCTCGACGGCGGCACCACCTGGACCACCCCGGCCGCGCTGGTCGACGGCACGCTCACCGTGCACAGCCTCGACAACGGCCGCACCTACCCGGTGGTCGTCCAGGCCGTGAACGCCGCCGGCCCCGGTGCGTCCTCGTCCGCCCTGCCCGGCAGCCCGGTCCGCCAGGCCGTCCCCGACGACGTCGTCGGCGCTCCGGGCCCCGTCACCACCGTCGTCGACGGCGTCCGGACGACCCCGCAGGTGGTCTCGGACGGCCAGGGCGTCGGCGTCGAGGTCGCGGGCGTCACCGTCCGGCTCACCGGCGTCGACGCGACCGGCGCGCCTCTCGCCGGCGACCAGGGCACCGTGCGCCTCGAGCAGGGCGGCTGGGTGCGGGTGACCGGCACGGGCTTCGAGCCCGGCAGCACCGTCGACGTGTGGGTGCTCGGCACCGGCCAGTCGCTCGGTGAGCTCACCGTCGACGCCGACGGCAGCATCGACGGGCTGCTGCCCCTGACCGGCCTGCTGCCCGGCACGATCACGCTGCAGGCCAACGGGCTGGCCGCGGACGGCAGCACCGTCCGGACCTCGCTGCGCGCGGTGGTGGCTGCCCCGTCGGTCAAGACCGTGGTCCAGGCCGCCGCGCCCGGCGTGGCCGTGGCCCGGGCCGTGCCCGCCGCGATGGCCTCGGCCCTGCCGCGGACCGGCGGCGGCGTGGCCGGCGTCCTGTCGACCGGCGTCGCGCTGGTGGTCGCGGGCGGGCTGCTGGTCGCCCGCCGCCGCGGGGAGGCGTCCGCGCAGGTCTGACGCGCACGAGCACGACGAGGGCGGCACCCGAGGGGGGTGCCGCCCTCGTCGCGTCAGTCGTCGAGCCCGCGCGCGACGAGCGCCTCGCCCGTGCGCTGGGCGTGCCGGACGCTGCGCACCACGAGCGGCACCGCGACGGCGCGGACGGCGCGATCGAGGCCGCGGGCGCGCCGGGCGTCGCGCACGTCGTGGGCGAGCGAGCCGACGACCGGCACCGCGCGCACCGCCAGGGCCAGCGCCAGACCCGCCCGGTCGGGGTCGACGCCCAGCACCCGCAGCGGACGCAGCACCGCCACGAGCGCGTCGAGCAGGTCGCTGACCCGCGTCGTCAGGGTGACCAGGCACGCGGCGGCCACCGCCACCAGCAGCGTCCCGACCACCACGACGGCCGCGCGCCACCCGGCGGTCAGCAGCTGGAACGGGACGAGCAGCAGCACCAACCACCAGAGCGGACGCACCTGCGCCAGCGCGACCGCGGGCGTCCAGCGGGCGAGGCCGTAGAGGGTGACCACCACGGCGGCGCCGACGAGCACCGCCGCGGGGGAGCGGACCACGACCAGCACCGTGGTGAGCACTGCGAGCGCGGCGAGCTTCGCGCCGGCCGGTGCGCGGTGCAGCACCGAGGTGCCGGGCCGGAACGCGCCCGCGGGGGTCACGCGCCGTCCGCCACGAGCGCCCGGTACCGGGCGACCGCCTCGGCCGGCGAGCCGTCGGCGACGACGCGTCCGCCGTCGACCACGAGCACCCGGTCCCAGCCGCCGACGAGGTCGAGGTCGTGGGTCACCAGCACGACCTGCTGGGGCAGCGCGAGCAGCAGCTCGCCGACCCGCCGCGTGTTGCGCAGGTCGAGCAGCGTGGTCGGCTCGTCGCAGACCAGCACCTCCGGCTCGGTCACGAGCACCGAGGCGAGCGCCAGCAGCTGCTTCTGCCCGCCGGACAGCAGGTGCGCGGGGTGGTCGGCGTGCCCGTCCAGGTCGAAGCGCCGCAGCGTCGCCCCGACCCGCTCGGCCACCTCGGCGCGGGGGAGCCGCAGCCGCCGCAGCGAGAACGCGACGTCCTCGGCCACCGTCGGCATCACGATCTGGGCGTCGGGGTCGGTGAAGACGAAGCCCACGCGCTGCCGCACCCGGTGGCCGCGGCGGACGGTGTCGTCGCCGCCGACCGTGACGGTGCCCTCGGTGGGCTCGACCAGCCCGTTCAGCAGCCGGGCCAGCGTCGACTTGCCCGAGCCGTTGGCGCCCAGCACCGCGACCTTGCGCTCGGCGACCTCGAGGTCGACCCCGCGCAGCGCCCAGCGCTCGCCGTACCGGACGCCCGCGCCGCTGAGCCGGATCACCCGACCCGCTCCACCAGCAGCGCCAGTCCCTGGCCGCCGCCGACGGCGCAGGTGGCCAGCCCGAGCGACCCGGGGGCGGCCGGCTCGCGCACCAGGCGAGCGAACAGGCGCACCACCAGCAGCGCACCGGACGCGCCCCACGGGTGCCCGAGCGCGATGGCGCCGCCCTGGGCGTTCACGCGGTCGTCCTGCTCGTCCAGACCCAGCGCGTCGAGGCAGGCGAGCACCTGCGCGGCGAACGCCTCGGTGACCTCGAGCGCGGCGAGGTCGTCGAGCCCGACGCCGGTGCGCTCCAGCAGCGTGCGCACGGCGGGGACCGGTCCGAGGCCCGGCAGCCGCGGGTCCGTGCCGCGGGCGACCCAGCCGCGGACGGCGAGGCCCGGGACGCCGAGCACCGCCCGCGTCGCCTCGGGCACGAGGCCCACGACCGCGGCGCCGTCGCTGACGCCGCACGCGTTGCCGGCGGTGACGGTCCCGTCCGCGGCAAACGCCGGTCGCAGCCGGGCGAACCACGCGGGTGAGGCGCCCGACCGGACGCGTTCGTCGGCGGTCGTGCCGCCGACCGGCACGAGCACGGCGGTGAACGCGCCGCGGGCGGAGGCGTCGGCGGCGCGCCGGTGCGACCGCAGGGCCCAGGCGTCCTGCCGCTCACGGGTGACGCTGCAGCGCGCGGCGACGGCCTCGGCCGCCGGACCCATGTCGGGGTCGCCGAGGTCGACCGGGGCGAACGGCGCCCGGGCGTACGGGGTGCCGTCGGGCCAGGTGCGGGTCGGCGCGGTGCTGGCGCTGGCGGCGCCGCCGGCCAGCACCAGGCCCGCGCCCGCCAGCACGGTCGCGGCACCGACGTGGACGGCCTCCTGGCCGCTGCCGCACTGGCGGTCGACCGTGACGCCCGGCACCTGGACGCCGAGCCCGGCCTGCAGCGCCGCGACCCGCGCCGGGTCGCCGCCCGGGCCCATCACGTTGCCGAGCACGACCTCGTCGACCGGGGCGGTGATGCCCAGCGCGCGGACGTCGTCGTGCAGCGCGGCGAGCGCGGCGGCGGCGAGGTCGACGACGGTGCGCTCTCGCAGGGCGTGCCCGGCGGTGCCCACGGGCGTGCGCCGGGCGGCGACGACCACCGGCGTGCGCGGGTCGAGCAGGCTGGGTGGGGGCATGGCGCCCGTCAGCGTAGGAGGCGGTCAGCGCAGGGCGCCGGTCGGGACCGTCCCGTCGGCCACCGCGGCGCGTGCCGCGGCGCGGTCGGGCTTGCCGGACGCGGTCCTCGGCAGGTCCGCCGGGCGCGCCCACCGCCTCGGCCGCGCGGGGGGAGGGAGCCGGTCGAGGGCCGCGCGCAGGTCGTGCGCGGAGGCCGTGCCCACGACCAGGGCGCAGACCACCTCGCCGAGGTCCGGGTGCGGCCGCCCGACGACCAGGGTGTCGCGCACCCCCGGGACGGCGCGGAGCACCTGCTCGACGTGCTCGGCCACCACCGTGTGCCCGCCGGTCGTGACCGCAGCGGAGCCGCGCCCGGTGACGCGGTACCGCTCGTGGACGCGGACGGCGTGGTCGCCGACGCCCGCCCAGCCGTCGTCGGTGCGCCGGCCACGCACGGAGCCGGGGTCGAGCGGACCGAGCGCGAGGTAGGGGGAGCGCGCCCACAGGCCGTCGCGGCGCAGGTCGACCTCCACGCCCGGGAAGGGCGTCCAGCCGGGGCCGTCGGACGACCAGCCGACGAACGACAGCTCGGCCGCGCCGTAGTACTCGTGCACGGCCCACCCACGGGCGCGGCACGCCTCGCGGTGCCGGTCCTCGACGGGCTCGCCGGCGAGCACCACCGCCCGCAACCGCGGGAGCGGGCGGCGCAGCAGCCGGTCGAGGCCGGACGGCACCAGGTGCACGACGGTGGCCTCGCCCGGGTCCTCGTCGCCGACGACGGTGCCGGCCCCGACGGTGGACGCGTGCCACGCGCCGTACAGCGACAGCGACGACCACAACGGTCCCGGCGTCCAGACGACGTCGGCGGCGGTGAGGCCGAGCAGGGCGGTGAGGGGGTCGAGGCTCGCGCGCCACGAGTCGTGGGTGCGCAGCACCCCGGCCGGTGTCCCGGCGCTGCCGGAGGTGAAGACGGCGAGCCGTCCGGCCCCGAGCCGGCCGTCGGCCACGGCGGCCGCGACCTGCCGCCGCGCGTCCTCGGCGGGAGCGGTGGGCCAGGTGGGGTCGAGCACGGCGACCGGCGCGCCGGCGTCGAGGAGGTCGGCGAACCGGGTGAGCAGGCGCCGCTGGTCCGGCTCGGCGAGGACCACGCCGCCGGACGGGTCGTCGACCGCCGGGCGGTCAGGCGGCGGCACGCTCGCGCTCGCGCCGGGGCGCGGGTGCCACCTCCGGCACGGCCCGGTGCACGGCTGCGGCGACCGCCGTGCCGACGACGACCTTGAGCGCGTCGCCGGGCAGGAACGCCACCGTGGCGGCGGCGGTGGCGAGCAGGCCGGACGTCCCCGTCACCAGGGCCGTCACGGGGATGCCGATCGCGTAGACCACGACGATGCCGCCGACGACGTTCGCCAGGCCGCCCCACCACAGCGGGTAGCGCGGCAGGCGCCGCTCGACGAGCCAGCCGATCACGAAGGCGCCGACGACGAAGCCGACGAGGTAGCCGGCGCTCGGCCCGACGAACACACCGAGGCCGCCGCGTCCGCCCGACAGCAGCGGCAGGCCCGCCGCGACGAGGGCGAGGAAGGTGAGCACCGCCAGGGCGCCGCGCTTCGCGCCGAGCACCGAGCCGGCGAGCATGACGCCCATCGTCTGCAGGGTGACCGGCACCGGGTTGCCCGGGATCGCGATCGCACCGGGCAGGCCGAGCACCGCGATGAGCGCGGCGAAGGTCGAGACCAGGGCGAGGTCGCGGGCGGGGAGCCGGCGGCGGCGGGGCCGGTCGTCGGGGGCGGCGGTCATGCCGAGAGGGTAGGGGGCCGATAAGGGCAGGGCTCAGCCGAGGTCGGCCGCGTCCAGGGTGTCGCAGGCGTTCAGGTCGCCGCTGGAGTAGCCGGTCGAGAACCACTTCTGCCGCTGCTCCGACGAACCGTGCGTCCACGCCTCGGGGTTGACCCTGCCCTGGGTGCGCTCCTGGATGCGGTCGTCGCCGACCGACGAGGCCGCCGACAGGGCGTCGGCGATGTCCTGGTCGGTGAGCGGCTGCAGGAACGGGACACCGGTGTCGGGGTCCTCGACGGTCGCCGCGTGGTGGGCCCAGACGCCGGCGAGGCAGTCGGCCATCAGCTCGACCCGCACGGCGCCGGACTCCTCGCCCTGCGGGTCCTGCTGGGCGGCGCCCAGGACGCCGAGCTGGTTCTGGACGTGGTGGCCGAACTCGTGCGCCACCACGTACTCCTGGGCGAGGGGACCGCCGCTGGAGCCGAACTGGTCGGTGAGCACCTGGAAGAAGTCGGCATCGAAGTACATCGAGGTGTCGGTCGGGCAGTAGAACGGCCCGACCGCGGACGTCGCGGCGCCGCAGCCGGTGTCGGTCCGGCCGCTGAACACGACGGTGTAGGGCCGCTCGTAAGAGCCGCCGGCCGCGGGCAGGGCCTCCTGCCAGTAGGCGTCGAGGCTGTTCTCGGTGGCGATGATGCGGCACTCGACGTCGGTGTTCGCGTCCTCGGCGTCCTGGCAGCGGGACAGGTCACCGGCGCCCTCCTGCTGGCCACCGCCGCCCCCGCCCGGCGAGGTGGGCAGCTGGCTCGGGTCGCCCCCGAGGAAGACGAACAGCAGCACGAGCAGCAGGCCGCCGACCCCGCCGCCCGCGACGACGCCGCCGGTGCGCCCGCCGCGTCCGCGCGAGGCCCGCGACGTGTCGATGCTCACGCCCTCGTTGAAGCTCACCGGACCTCCTCGTGGCGCACCTGGTGGCACCGGTCGCGCGGCGACGCGGTTCGGTCGGGCCGACCGCCAGCCGTAGACTAGCCACGCGGTACCCGCTGGGCGCGCCCACCGACGAGCGACATCGAGAAGCGGACCGGGCGAGCGGGCGGAGGAGGACGACGTGATCACGGCACAGGGCGTCGAGCTGCGCGCGGGCGCCCGCATCCTGATGCAGGACGTCACGTTCCGCGTCGGGCCCGGCGACCGGGTCGGGCTGGTCGGGCGCAACGGCGCCGGCAAGACGACCCTGACCAAGGTGCTGGCCGGCCAGGGCCAGCCGCACGCCGGGTCGGTGAACGCCACGGGCGACGTGGGGTACCTCCCGCAGGATCCCCGGACGGGCGACCTCGAGGTGTACGCCCTCGACCGCATCCTGTCGGCGCGCGGCCTCGACGAGGTCATCACCGCGATGCGCGACACCGAGGGCGCGATGGCGTCGGCCGACGACGACCGGCGCGACGCCGCGATGGCGCGGTACGGCCGGCTCGAGGCCGAGTTCACCACCAAGGGCGGCTACGCCGCCGAGGCCGAGGCGGGACGCATCGCCGGCAACCTCGGTCTGCCCGAGCGGGTGCTGGCGCAGCCGCTGCGCACCCTCTCCGGCGGCCAGCGCCGTCGGGTCGAGCTCGCGCGGATCCTGTTCTCGGGCGCGCAGACCCTGCTGCTCGACGAGCCGACCAACCACCTCGACGCCGACTCGATCGTGTGGCTGCGCGACCACCTCAAGGGCTACTCCGGCGGCCTGGTGGTGATCTCGCACGACACCGACCTGATCGAGACCGTCGTGAACAAGGTGTTCTACCTCGACGCCAACCGCGCCGTGCTCGACGTCTACAACGTCGGCTGGAAGACCTACCTGCAGCAGCGCGAGGCCGACGAGCGGCGCCGCCACCGCGAGCGGGCGAACGCCGAGAAGAAGGCCGCCGCGCTGCTGACGCAGGCCGACAAGATGCGCGCCAAGGCGACCAAGGCCACCGCCGCGCAGAACATGGCCAAGCGGGCCGAGCGCCTGCTGGGCGGGCTCGAGGAGGTGCGGGCCCACGACAAGGTCGCGAAGCTGCGCTTCCCCGACCCCGCGCCGTGCGGGCGCACGCCGCTGCGGGCGTCGGGCCTGTCGCGCACCTACGGCTCGCTCGAGGTGTTCACCGACGTCGACCTCGCGATCGACCGCGGCTCGAAGGTGGTGGTGCTCGGGCTGAACGGCGCCGGCAAGACCACCCTGCTGCGCATGCTCGGCGGCGTCGACGCCCCCGACACCGGCGAGGTCGAGCCCGGCCACGGCCTGCGGCTCGGCTACTACGCGCAGGAGCACGAGACGCTCGACACCTCGCGCACGGTCCTCGAGAACATGAAGAGCGCGGCACCCGACCTCGGCGAGACCGAGGTGCGCAAGGTGCTGGGTTCGTTCCTGTTCAGCGGCGACGACGTCGACAAGCCCGCCGGGGTGCTGTCCGGCGGCGAGAAGACCCGGCTCGCGCTGGCCACTCTCGTGGTGAGCGCGGCGAACGTGCTGCTGCTCGACGAGCCGACCAACAACCTCGACCCCGCGAGCCGCGAGGAGATCCTCGGCGCGCTGCGCCGGTACAAGGGCGCCGTGGTGCTGGTGACCCACGACGAGGGCGCGGTGCACGCGCTCGAGCCCGAGCGCGTGCTGCTGCTCCCCGACGGCGTCGAGGACCTGTGGGGCCCCGACTACGCCGACCTGGTCGAGCTGGCCTGACACACTCCTGCTCGTGAGCCTCGAGCAGCAGTGCACCGACGTCGGCATCCGGCTCGTCCGCGGCGAGGAGCGCTGGGACGTCGTCCTGGCCCGTCCCGAGCGACGCAACGCGCAGCTGCCGTCGACCTGGCGCGCGCTCAAGGCCGTGGGCGAGGCCGTGCGCGACGCCGGGCCGCGGGTCGTGGTGCTCTCGGGCGAGGGCCCGTCGTTCTCGGCCGGGCTCGACCGGGCGATGTTCACCGGGCAGGTGGGCGAGGGTGAGCGCGGCCTGCCGCAGCTCGCCGCCCTCGACGACGACGCGATCGACCACGAGATCGCTTGGTACCAGGGCGCGTTCACGTGGTGGCGCGAGGTCGACGCCCTCACCGTCGCGGCGGTGCAGGGCCATGCGGTCGGCGCCGGCTTCCAGCTCGCCCTGGCCTGCGACCTGCGGGTCGTCGCCGACGACGTCGCGTTCGCGATGAAGGAGACCTCGCTCGGCCTGGTGCCCGACCTGGCCGGCACCTGGCCGCTGGTCGAGGCCCTCGGGTACGCCCGCGCCCTCGAGGTCTGCGCCACCGGCCGGGCCGTTGGGGCGCAGGAGGCCGTGGCCGGCGGTCTGGCCGTCCGGGCGGTGCCGGGGGAGCGGCTGGCCGAGGCGGTCGACGAGCTGGTCGCGTCGCTGCTCGCGGCCCCGGCGGCCGCGGCGACCGCGACCAAGCACCTGCTGTCCGGCGCCCCGTCCCGCACGCCGCAGGAGCAGCGGGCCGCCGAGCGCGCCGCCCAGCGCGACCGGCTGCGCGACCTGGCCCGCGCGCTCGGCGCCGGGCGGGCGTGAGCGACGTCGCGGAACAAGCGGACCCGTCCGGGACGCTGTAGGCCCCGATGAGCATGCACTCGCCCGGTTCGATGCGGCAGTGGGGCACCCTGTCCTCGCTGCGCAAGGACCCGTCCGTCGCCGACCAGCGGGTCAGCCGCGCCACCGTGCGGCGGATCGTGGGCTTCGCCCGGCCCTACCGCGCGTCGATCGCCGCGTTCCTGGTCCTGGTGGTGGGCGGCTCGGCCCTCGTCGTCGTCACGCCGCTGCTGCTGCAGCGCATCGTCGACGACGGCGTCGTCCCGGGCGACCGCCGGGTGGTCGTGACGCTCGCGCTCGTGGTGGCCGGGCTGGCCTTCGTCGAGGCGGCCGTCGGCCTGCTGCAGCGGTGGCTGTCGTCCCGCATCGGCGAGGGCCTCATCTACGACCTGCGCACCCGGGTCTTCGCGCACGTGCAGCGGCAGCCGATCGCGTTCTTCACCCGCGCGCAGACCGGCGCGCTGGTCACCCGCATCAACACCGACGTCATCGGCGCCCAGCAGGCGTTCACGTCCACGCTCAGCGGCGTG
Source organism: Angustibacter speluncae (assembly GCF_054777815.1). Classification (NCBI taxonomy): domain Bacteria; kingdom Bacillati; phylum Actinomycetota; class Actinomycetes; order Kineosporiales; family Kineosporiaceae; genus Angustibacter; species Angustibacter speluncae. The sequence continues at coordinate 48,588 of NZ_BAAHAF010000086.1, forward strand.
GTGTCGAACGTGGTGTCGCTCGTGCTGGTCGCGGGCGCGATGCTCGCGCTGTCGTGGCCGATCACCGTCGCCGCCCTGCTCCTGCTGCCGCTGTTCTACCTGCCGGCCCGCCGGGTCGGCCGCCGGCTCAGCGGGCTCACCCGCGACTCGATGCAGCTGAACGCCGACCTCGCCACGCGCGCCACCGAGCGGTTCAACGTCGCCGGCGCGCTGCTGGTGACGCTGTTCGGGCGCCGCCGCGACGAGGACGCCGAGTTCGCCTCCCGCGCGGGCCAGGTGCGCGACATCGGCGTCCAGATCGCGATGATCGGGCGGGTCTTCTTCACCTCGCTCACGCTGGTGGCCGCGCTGGCGACGGCGCTCGTCTACGGCGTCGGCGGCCTGCTCGCCGCGTCCGGCACCCTGACGATCGGCACGCTGCTCGCTCTCGCCGCGCTGCTCGGCCGGCTCTACGGCCCGATCACCGCGCTGGCCAACGTCCGCGTCGACGTGATGAGCGCGCTGGTGAGCTTCGAGCGGGTGTTCGAGGTGCTCGACCTGCCGGTGCTCGTCGACGACCCGGCCGACCCGGTGCCGCTGCCCGACGGCCCGCTGGGCGTCGAGCTCGACCACGTGACCTTCCGCTACCCGGGCGCCGACGAGGTGTCGCTGGCCTCGCTCGAGACCGTGGGCGGCGCCGGCGACCGCGAGGTCGGCGACGGGCCGGTGCTGCACGACGTCTCGCTCCAGGTGGCCCCCGGGCACATGGTGGCGCTGGTCGGTCCGAGCGGGGCCGGCAAGTCGACGCTCACCTCGCTGGTGGCGCGGCTGTACGACCCGCAGGAGGGCGCGGTGCGCGTCGGCGGCGTCGACGTGCGCGAGGCGTCGCTCGAGGACCTGCACGGCCGCGTCGGCGTGGTCACGCAGGAGGCGCACATGTTCCACGACACGGTGCGCGCCAACCTGCTGTATGCGAGGCCGGACGCCACCGACGCCCAGCTCGAGGACGCCCTGCGCGACGCCCAGGTGCTCGAGCTGGTGCGCAGCCTGCCGCGCGGTCTCGACACCGTCGTGGGCGACCGCGGCCACCGGCTCTCGGGCGGGGAGAAGCAGCGCCTCGCGCTGGCGCGGCTGCTGCTGAAGGCGCCGTCGGTGGTCGTCCTCGACGAGGCCACCGCGCACCTGGACTCCGAGTCCGAGGCCGCCGTCCAGCGCGCGCTCGACACCGCGCTGGCGGGCCGCACCTCGCTGGTGATCGCGCACCGGCTCTCGACCGTGCGCGACGCCGACCTCATCGTCGTGGTCGACCGCGGCCGGATCGTCCAGGTGGGCCGGCACGACGAGCTGCTCGAGCTCGGCGGCCTGTACGCGCACCTGTACCGCACCCAGTTCCGCGACCAGGAGACGTCGACCCCCGCGCGCTGACGTCCCGTTCGGGTCCAGGCGGCCACGAGTGGTTGCCTCCGTCGCCGCGAAGCAACCACTCGCGGCCACGTGGTCGCAAGACGCCCCTTCACGGGGCCGTGAAGGGGCAGCTCCTGCGCAGGTGGTCCCGGCTCAGATGGTGCGGAGCATCCCGCCGTCGATGGGGAGCGCGGTGCCGCTGACGTAGCTGGCGGCGGGGGACAGGACGAACACGGCGGCGCGGGCGAACTCCTCGGGGTAGCCGTAGCGGCCCAGCGGGATGCCCGACTCGTTCTGCCGGCGCACCTCGGCCGGGTCGCCGCCGCGGCCGGCGTCGAGCTCGCGGGCGCGGTCGGTGTCGATGCGGCCCGGCAGCACCGCGTTGACGCGGATGGCGCGGGGGCCGAGCTCGTCCGCGAGCGTCTTGGCGACCATCGCCAGGCCCGGACGCAGGCCGTTCGAGATCGCCAGGCCGCCGATCGGGCTGCGCACGGACGACGACAGCACGAACAGGATCGAGCCGCCCTCGGTGCCGACACCGCGCGAGACCGCCTTGGCGGTGCGCACCGCGCCGAGGAAGACGCTGTCGAAGGCCTGCTTCCAGTCGTCGTCGGAGGTCTCGAGCACCGTGCCCGCCGGCGGTCCGCCCACGCTGATCAGCGCGCCGTCGAGCCGGCCGAAGCGACCCACCGCGGCCGCGACGCACTGCTCGGGCGCCTGCGGGTCGGCGAGGTCGACCGGCAGGGCCAGCACGCGGTCCGACGAGCCGAGCCGGTCGGCGGCGGCGGTGATCGCCTCGCGGTCGCGCGAGGCCACCACCAGCCGGGCGCCCTCGTCGGCGAGCAGCTGGGCGCAGGCCAGGCCCAGACCGCGCGAGGCGCCGGTCACGATGTACACGCGGTCGTCGAGCCCGAGATCCATGGGCCTCATCGTGCCGCATCGCCACCCCGGTTGGGCGCCGGGACGACCTCACTGCGCGTCGGTTCGCACCCGAACGGTCGCACCGGTGCCCGACTCGTCCCGATCTCGCGGTCGCCGCGCGCGAGCGTCCGGACGCGCGGTCATCGTCCGCGGGTGCGCTCCGCGGCGTCCAGGAGGGCGTCCTCCTCCTCCTCGGCGGTGGGTCGACGACGCCGCGATGGGGACGGCGGTGCGGCCACCGCGCCGGCCGCGTCGGCCGCCTCGTCCTCGGCCGTGCGACGCGCGAGCAGGACGAACCCCACCAGCGCCCCGAGCGCGAACACCACCCACTGCAGGGCGTACGACAGGTGCGGACCCTCGTCGAGCGCAGGCCGCGGCTCGCGCAGCGGGCTGGTGGCGGGGGCCGGCGTCTCCGACGCCAGGTCGCCGTAGGCGCCGGTGACGAGCACCGCGTCCGGGTCGTCGACCGCCTCGGGCAGCAGGGTGGCCGGCGTGATCCGCAGCGTCTGCCCCGCCGGCGCCGGGCGGTCGGTGGGCGGCTCGGGCTGGCGCAGCCGGCTGACGACGTCGACGACGCCGGACGGCGGGGCGGGCACCTCGTCCGGCCGCTCCCCGGTCTCGCCGATGGTCACGAACCCGCGGTCGACCAGCAGCACCACGTCGTCCTCGCCCCGCAGCGGCACGAGCACCTGGTACCCCGGGACGCCGTCGCGGTTGCGGTTGCGCACCAGCACGGTCTCGTCGACGAGGTACTCGCCGCGGACCTCCACCGGCGTCCAGGTCCCGCCGGCGGGGAACCGCTCGGGGTCCGGGACGGCCTGCGCGAGCGGCACCGGTTCGCGGTCGTAGTTGGCGACCACCTCGGCGTTGCGGGCGAGCCGCTGCTCGCGACGGCTCCACTGCCAGCTGCCGAGCACCACGCACGCCACCGCGACCGCGACGGCCAGGGCGAGCAGTCCGAGCCAGCGCCCGGACAGCAGGAAGCGGTACACCCTGCCACGGTAGAACGCGGCCGGGCCCGGACGTCAGGCGGTGGCGCCGCGGACGTCGGCCATCGGCTCGACGTCGCGCAGGAAACCGCGCAGCGAGAGGAACTCGCTCAGGTGCTCGCGGTGCTCGTCGCACGCGAGCCAGGTCTTGCGGCGCTCGGGGGTGTGCAGCCGCGGGTTGTTCCAGCGCAGCGCCCACTCGGCGTGCTCGCGGCAGCGCCGGGCGCTGCAGACGGGGTCGCCCGGCGGCTCGTGCTGCTCGCTCTCGGGGCGCGTGCCCGGCGCGACGTGCGCGGGGCCGGGCCCGCCCGCAGGTCGGGCCGGGAAGGAGAGCGGGGAGAGGACGGTCGGACCGGTCGGGGTGGTCATGACGCCTCCTGCAGGTGCCTCGCGTGCGGGCCAGGTGGGGACGACGGGCCGACGGCCTGCCGTCGCAGCCAGTGAAACACAGGTGGCGGGGAGGTGAACGCGACGGGCCGGGCGGGTTGCGGGGTGTCGCGGCCGGCCTGGCGTGTCGTCCGGCGTGTCGTCGGCGAGGTGCTCGGTGACCCGGCTGCGGACGAGGCGACGCCGGGTGGCAACGGGGGGGTGCCACCCGGCGTCAAGGCGCTCGACGGGGGAGGCGAGCGCGCACAGCGAGTATGACACGGATCGGTGTCAGTGTCAGTGCGATGCGCGCGGGTTCCGCACCGCTGCCCGGAGGTCCCTGGCGACGCGTCGTCGTCCGGTCAACGCTCGCTCAACGGGGGCTCAACGGGGCGGGAGCTCGTCGTCCGGTCGGGCGGGCGGCAGCGCGCCCATCGGCACCACCGTGGGCGCCGCCGGCCCGGGACCGCCGCGCTCGCGCCCCGCGTTCGCCGCGATCACCGCGACGTACGGCAGGAACACGGCGCCGACGACGAACACCCAGCGCAGCGGACCCTCGACGACGACCGCGAGGACCACGCACGCGGTGCGGATCGTCATCGAGATCGCGTACCGGATCATCCGGTCGCGCTGGTCCTCGCTGTGCGGGCGCCTGGCCGAGGTCAGCGACTGCACCTCGACCTCGTCGCGCTGCTTGCCACGGGCCACCGCACCACGGTACGTCCGGGTGCGGCCGCGCGCCCGGTCGGGTCACGTGCCCTGGCTCACGCTCGACATGTTGAAGCCGCGGATGCGCATGGGCGGCACCGCCGTGCGCGAGAAGAACTCGTTCCACTCGCGGTTCAGCGCGATGCCGGTCTCGCCGATCGCGTCGACCCGCCGCAGCATGTCGACCGGCGACTCGTTGAACCGGAAGTTCGTGACCGCGCCCTGCACCTCGCCGTCCTCGACCAGGTACACCCCGTCGCGGGTGAGGCCGGTCAGCAGCAGCGAGACCGGGTCGACCTCGCGGATGTACCAGAGCGAGGTGACCAGCAGCCCGCGCGCGGTCGAGGCGACCAGGTCGTCAAGCCCGCCGCGGCCCTCGGGCGAGGTGACGACCAGGTTGTCGAGCCCGTGGGTGAGGGGCAGGCCGGTCATCGCGCTGGTGAACCGCGAGGTGGGCAGCGCCGCGAGGACGCCCTGGTCGACCCAGGTCGCCGCCGGCATGTCGAGGCCGTTGTCGAACACCGAGTGGTGCGGGCTCGACGAGCCCGTCGCCACGAAGGGCTCGCACTCGAGGCCGGGGTAGGTGGGGTCGCCGCCGATCGTCAGCGGGACATCGGTGAGCCGCTCGCCGACGCGGGTGGTTCCAGGAGACCCCTTCTTGGAGAACACGGTCCGGCCCTCGTACGCGCTGCGAGCGTCGGACACGAAGTAGAGGTAGATCAGCAGGTCGGCGACCGACCCGGCGGGCAGCACGGTGTCGTAGCGACCCGGCTCGAGGTCGATGCGGCGTCCCTGCCACTCCAGGCGCTGCACCAGCCCGGCGTCCATCGCGAGCACGTCGACGTCGGTGAAGTCGGTGGTGTACCGGCAGTCGTAGGTCGAGCGCGACCGCTGGTGCGACTTGCCGGTCATCTCCAGGGTGCCCTTGGGCTGGACGTGCCGACGGCGCGCACCCGCGCTGGTGCCGAGCCAGGTGGTGGTCACGGTGTGCTCGGCGAAGCCGAACAGCTCGCGCTCGGACGCACGGGCCTGCTGCAGCGCCTCGCCGAGCTGGCCCGCCACGCCGGACAGCACCGACGGCCCGGTGTGCTCGGCGGCCTCGCCGAAGGCGGCGTCCTCGCGGCCGGCGGGGAGCTCGGCGGCGTCCTCGGCGGCGGGTGCCGACCGCGCCGCCGCGGTGGCCTCGGCAACGAGCGACGCCAGGTCGTCCGGGCCGACGCCCTTGCGGCTCACCGTGCCGACGCAGGTGCCACGGTCGGTGCGCACGGCGGTCGCCACCGTGACGGTCTGGCCGGTGCTCATGCCGTTGGTGGTCAGGGTGTTGCACGCCCAGCGCAGGTTCGCGGTCGACTCCTCGTGCACGAGCACCGACGTGCCGGCGTGGTCGTCGGCACGGGCTGCGAGCTCGAGCGCCTGCTCGACCAGGTCGGGGCTGGACGAGCTGCGGGTGGCGGTCACTGGCCGGCCTCCTGGACGGTGTTGAGGATGTTGACGCCGCGGAACAGCGCCACGGGGCAGCCGTGGCTCACGGCCGCCACCTGCCCCGGCTGGGCCTTGCCGCAGTTCATCGCGCCGCCGAGCAGGTACGTCGACGGGCCACCGACGGCCGACATCGAGCGCCAGAAGTCGGTGGTGGTCGCCTGGTAGGCGACGTCCTTGAGCTGGCCGGCGAGCTGCCCGTTCTCGATCCGGTAGAACCGCTGGCCGGTGAACTGGAAGTTGTAGCGCTGCATGTCGATGGACCACGACTTGTCGCCGACGACGTAGATGCCGCGCTCGACCTGGGCGAGCACGCCGTCGAGGTCGGGGCCGTCGGCCGCGGGTTGCAGGCTGACGTTCGCCATCCGCTGCATCGGGATGTGCGAGGCCGAGTCGGCGAAGGCGCAGCCGTTCGAGCGTCCGGGCGGGTCGCCCAGGTCGTTCTGGCGGGCCATCCGCCGGTCGAGCTGGTAGCCGACCAGGGTGCCGTCGCGGACGAGGTCCCACTGCTGGGTCTGCACGCCCTCGTCGTCGTACCCGATCGTCGCCAGCCCGTGCTCGACCGTGCGGTCGCCGGTGACGTGCATGAGCCCGCTGCCGTAGTGCAGCGACCCGAGCTGGTCGAGCGTGGCGAAGGAGGTGCCGGCGTAGGCCGCCTCGTAGCCGAGCGCGCGGTCGAGCTCGGTGGCGTGGCCGATCGACTCGTGGATCGTCAGCCAGAGGTTCGTGGGGTCGACGACCAGGTCGTACCGGCCGGCCTCGACCGACGGGGCGGCGAGCTTCTCGCGCACCAGCGACGGCAGCTGCGCCCGCTCGGCCGCCCAGTCCCAGGCGCCGTCGGCCGGCGTACCGGTCATGTACTCCCACCCGCGCCCGACGGGCGGGTTGACGGTGCGCATCGTCTCCATGCCCTCGTCGCCGACGACGACGACCTCGAGCCAGGGGAACAGCCGCACCCGCTGCTGGGTGGTGGTCGTCCCGGCGGAGTCGGCGTAGAACTTCTGCTCCTTGTCGGCCATGACGACCGCCTCGACGTGGTCGACGCCGTCGGCGAGCAGCCCGCGCGACCACTCGGCCAGCAGCGCGGCCTGGTCGGCGGAGGAGACCGAGAACGGGTCGGTCGTGTAGCTCGAGACCCACTGGACGTCGGCGTGCACGGGCTCGTCGGCGAGCTCGACCCGCTCGGTCGACAGCGGCTTCGAGACGCGCGCGATGTCGACCGCCTGCTCGGCCGCGCGGGCCGCGGCCTCCGGCGTGAGGTCGGCGGCCGCGGCGAACCCCCAGGTGCCGTCGACGAGGACCCGCACCGACAGGCCGGAGTCGGTGTCGTCGCGCGACGACGACAGGTTCGCGTCGCGCAGCTCGACGACCGAGCGGCGGTTGCGCTCGAGCCGGAACGCGGCGTGCTCGGCACCCAGCGCGTCGGCGCGGCTCAGGCCGGCGTCGGCGAGGGCTCGCAGGGGCAGGGACGTGAAGTCGTCGTCGACAGGTCGCACGTCCGCGACCCTAGCCGGTGCGCCGCGGCGGCTCCGACCGCCTTCCCGGACCGCGATCGGTCAGCGGCGAGGGTCGACGACCAGCTTGCCGGTGGTGGCGCGGGAGCGGATGTCGCGGTGCGCCTGCGCGGCGTCGTCGAGCGCGTAGGTGCCGCCGTGCACCGGGTTCAGCACGCCGGCGCGCACGAGCGACACGAGCTCGGCCATCGCGGGGTGCAGGCCGCCGGGTCGACGCAGGGTGTGGACGAGCCAGAACCCCATCAGCGCGCGGGACGTCGCCATCAGCGCCCCGGGGTTGACCGGCTTCGGCGCCGAGCGCGAGGCCATGCCGTACGCGACGACCCGGCCGAACGGAGCGAGGGCGTCGAGCGAGCCGTCGAGGACGTGGCCGCCGGTCATCTCGAGCACGACGTCGACGCCCTTGCCGCCGTTGGCCTCCTTCAGCACCTCGGTGACGGCGGCCGCGTCGGCGCAGCTCGAGGTGTCGACGGCGACGTGCGCGCCGAGGTCGAGCGCGAGCTGCCGCTTCTCCTCGCTGCTCGCGGTGGCGATGACGCGGCCGGCGCCCCACTGCCGGGCGAGCTGGACGGCGAGGGAGCCGACACCACCGGCGGCGCTGTGCACGACCACCGACTCGCCGGCGGCCAGGTGGGCGCTGGTGCGCAGCAGGTGCCACGCGGTCGTGCCCTGCAGCACCAGCGCGAGCGCCTGGGCGTCCGAGACGGTGTCCTCGTCCGGGAGCTCGAAGGTGGCCACGTCCGGGGCCGCGGCGACCTGGGCGTACCCGCCGCCGCCCATCAGCAGCGCGACGACGCGCTGCCCGTCCGACCGGCGGGTGCCGACGACCTCGGCGCCCGGGACGAGGGGCAGCGTCTGCGGCGCGAGGTAGGAGTCCTCGGCCTGGTGGGTGTCGGCGTAGTTGACGCCGGCGCCGGTCACGTCGACGAGGGAGAAGCCGTCGCGGGGCTCGGGCTCGGGGAGGTCGGTGGGGGTGAGGACCTCGGGGCCGCCGAACTCGGTGATCTGGATGGCACGCACGAGCGGCGAACCTACTACCCGGTGCGCGCGAGCCGCTCCTCGCACCGCGCGACCAGCTCGGGGCGGTGCTCGCGCCACTTCCGCAGCACCTCGATCGCGGTCGTACCCCCCGCGTACCCGCTCGGGACGGTCAGGTCGAGCTCGGGTCGGGCGAGCAGGACGTCGACGAACGGCCGCTGCTCGTCCTCGCTCTGCCGCAGCTGGGCGCCGAGGTGCAGCAGGACGGGGCCGTTGCCCGGCAGCACCCGGTTGACGTCGTGCCCCGCCTCGACCAGCCGGGTCAGCAGCCGGGGGCCGCCGACGGGGTCGGGGCGCCGGTGCTGCACGAGGTGGTGCAGCGGGAACTCGTCCGGCAGGGCGGTGGCGCCGTCGTCGAGGGCCCGTTCGGCGATCCGGACGGCGACGGCCGCCTCCTTGTTCGCGAGGGCCTTGGCCAGCAGGCTGCTGCCCGACCAGCGCAGGTTCGCGTCGCGCGCGGTGTAGACGCCGAGGAAGTCCTCGAACGTGCCGCGGTCGAGCGCCTGGTAGAGCGGCTGGTCGGCGATCGTCGCGGTGCGTGGCCGGGGGCCGTCGGCGCGTCGGAACAGGCGCATCGTCCGACCGTACGGTCCCGTCGCGGCCGGTGGCGCGGACGCCGTCGGGCTGTGGACGGACCCGGACCCGCCGAACCGGTAGCGTCACCGCCATGGCTGACCAGATCGGCGGCGCCGAGCCGCGCAGCGTGCTCGTGACGGGCGGCAACCGCGGCATCGGCCGGGCGATCGCCGAGCGGTTCCTGGCCCAGGGCGACAAGGTCGCCGTCACCTCCCGAAGCGGCGACGCGCCCGAGGGCGCGCTGGCCGTCGCGTGCGACGTCACCGACACGGGGTCGGTCGACGCCGCCTTCGAGCAGGTCGAGGCCGAGCACGGCCCGGTCGAGGTGCTGGTGGCGAACGCCGGCATCACCAAGGACACGCTGCTGCTGCGGATGAGCGACGACGACTTCGCGTCCGTGGTCGACACCAACCTGGCCGGCGCGTTCCGGTGCGTGCGGCGCGCGTCCAAGGGCATGATCCGCCTGCGCCGCGGTCGGATCGTCCTGATCTCCTCGGTCGTCGGCCTCTACGGCTCCCCGGGCCAGGTGAACTACGCCGCCTCGAAGTCGGGGCTGGTGGGTATCGCCCGGTCGGTGACCCGCGAGCTCGGCGGGCGCGGCATCACGGCCAACGTGGTCGCCCCGGGCTTCATCGACACCGACATGACGGCGTCGCTGCCCGAGGAGACCCAGCAGTCGTACCTGGCCGCGATCCCGGGCAAGCGGTTCGGCACGGTCGACGACGTCGCCGAGACCGTGGCCTTCCTGGCCGGTCCGGGTGCCGGGTACATCAGCGGGGCCGTGGTGCCGGTCGACGGCGGCCTCGGCATGGGCCACTGACGACGAGTTCACCGACGCGCGAGAGGGACTGACGACATGGGACTCCTGGACGGCAAGCGGCTGCTCGTGACCGGTGTGCTCACCGACACCTCGATCGCCTTCCACGTGGCGCGCATCGCGCAGCAGGAGGGCGCGCAGGTCGTGCTCACCTCGTTCGGGCGCACGATGCGCATCACCCAGGTGATCGCGAAGCGGCTGCCCGAGACCGCGCCGGTGGTCGAGCTCGACGTGTCCGACCAGTCGCACCTCGACGCGCTGGCCGACAACGTCCGCGAGCACGTCGACGGCCTCGACGGCGTCCTGCACTCGATCGGGTTCGCCCCGCAGGGCGCGTTCGACTTCCTGAACGCCTCGTGGGAGGACGTCTCGACGGCGCTGCACGTGTCGGCGTACTCGCTGAAGTCGCTGGCCGTCGCCGCGAAGCCGCTGATGTCGCGCGGCGGCTCGGTCGTCGGCCTCACGTTCGACGCCTCGTTCGCGTGGCCGGTGTACGACTGGATGGGAGTGGCCAAGGCCGCCTTCGAGTCGACGTCGCGCTACCTGGCCCGCGACCTCGGGCCCGAGGGCATCCGCTGCAACCTGGTGGCGGCCGGGCCGATCCGCACCACGGCGGCCAAGTCGATCCCGGCCTTCGAGGTCTTCGAGAACACCTGGGACGACCGCGCGCCGCTCGGCTGGGACGTCAAGGACCCCGAGCCCACTGCCCGCGCCTGCGCGATGCTGCTGTCGGACTGGTTCCCTGCCACGACCGGCGAGATCGTGCACGTCGACGGTGGCGTGCACGCCATGGGCTCCTGACCGTCACCGGCCACGCCGTGAGCGACGACCGACGGACCCTGGTCGAGGTCCGCCTCCTCGAGGGACCGAACCTGTACTTCCCGCGGGCGGCCTGCAAGGTCACCCTCGACCTGGCCGCCGTGGCCGACGTCCCGGAGGCGCGGGCGCGCGAGGTGGCGCGGCTGTGCGGGCTGTCGCGCGCACGGCCGGGCGCAGCGGGAACCGTTGTGCGGCAGGCGTTCCTGTTGCGGGTCGTGAAGACGGTCGCCCGTCGCCTCGCCGACGAGACCGGCGTGAAGCGGCTCGCCCTGCGCACCCGCGCGGGCGCCGGCACCACGCACGTCGTGCTCGCCTTCCCGTGGCGCAGCTCGGGGCGCGCCGAGGCCTTCGGCAGCGAGGTCGCCGCCCTGCTCGACGCCGCGGCGTCGGACGACGCCACCGCGGAGGCGCTGGTCGCGGCTCGCACCGAGGCCGCCGGGCGGGTGCGGTCGGCCGACCGCGGACGCGGGCCGCAGGCGGTGCGTCCGCGCATCCCGGTCGCGTCGATCACGGGCACCAACGGCAAGACCACCACGACCCGCCTGCTGGCCCACCTGTGCATGACCGCCGGGTTCCGCACGGCGTGGAGCTCGACCGACGGCGTGGTCGTGCAGGGCGAGCTCGTCGAGCCCGGCGACTACTCCGGACCGGCCGGGGGGCGCAGCGTCCTGGCGGCCGAGGGGGTGCAGATGGGCATCCTCGAGACCGCGCGCGGCGGCATGCTGCTCAAGGGCATGGGCGTCGTCGCGAACGACGTGTCCGTGGTGACCAACGTCAGCGCCGACCACCTGGGGCAGCAGGGGATCGACACGGTCGACCAGCTCGCCGAGGTGAAGGCGATCGTCACCCACGTCACCAAGCCGACCGGGTGGACGGTGCTCAACGGCGACGACCCGCGGGTGCTGGCGATGCGGGCGGGCTCGCCCGGCCGTCCGTTCGTGTTCTCGCTCGACGCCGAGTCGCCCGCCCTGCGCGAGGCGCTCGGGCACGGGGGACGGGCGCTCACCGTCATGGACGGTGCGCTCACGGTGCTCGAGGACGGCGCCGACCCGCTCCGGCTGGTCGACGTGCTCGACATGCCCGTCACGCTGTGCGGCCTGAGCGAGCACAACGTGGCGAACGCGATGGCCGCTGCCGCAGCGGGTCTCGGTCTCGGCCTGCCGGTCGAGGCCGTGGTCGAGGGGTTGCGCACGTTCACGCCGGACGCCGAGAAGAACCCCGGCCGGATGAACACCTTCACCGTCCCGCTGCCCCTGGGCGCTCCGGACGGCGACCGCACCGGGTCGTGCACGGCGATCATCGACCTGGCGCACAACGAGGCCGGGCTGGAGGCCCTGCTGAAGGTCGCGCGCGGCCTGGTGCGTCCGGGGTCGCGGCTCGTCCTGGGTCTCGGTGGGGTGGGCGACCGCACCGACGAGATCCTGCAGGGCATGGGCGAGATGGCGGGGATCGGGGCCGACCGGATCGCCGTCGTCCACAAGTCCCGGTACCTGCGCGGCAAGACGCCCGAGGAGCTCGAGACGCTGCTGCGGGCGGGCGCCGCCGCGGTGGGTGTGCTCGACGTGCCGTCGTACCCCACCGAGGTCGACGGGCTGCGGGCGCTGCTCGGCGAGGCCGGCGACGGCGACGTGGTCGCGCTGATGTCGCACGCCGAGCGCGAGGGCGTCTACGCCGTGCTCGACGAGGTGGGCGCCGTCCCGGACGGCGCGGCCCAGGTGCGGGCCAAGGTGGTCGCGGCCCGCGGCCTGCACGAGCGCGAGGACGAGATGGCGGCCGCGAGGGCGCTGCCGCTCGAGGACGGGCTGGTCGCCTACCGGCAGCTGCACGCCGAGCACCCGGGCGACGCGCGGCTCGCGTACGAGCACGCCTGCGCCCACGACCGTCTGGGGCTCGAGGCCGAGGCGATCCCGCTGTACCGCGAGGCCCTTGCCGACGGTCTGCTCGAGCCGCACCGCACCGGTGCGCGGATCGGCCTCGCGTCGTCGCTGCGCGTCGTCGGCGAGCCCGCCGCCGCGCTGCAGGTGCTCGACGAGCTCGCCGCGGAGCGCCCCGACTCCACCGCCGGGCCCGCGTTCCGCGCCCTCGTGCTGCACGACCTCGGTCGCACGTCCGAGGCGGTGGCCGTCGCGGTCGAGGAGCTCTCGCGCCACCTCGCCGGCTCCGACGCCGAGGGCTACGACCCCGCGCTGCGGTACTACGCCGACGAGCTGCGCGCGTCGGGCGGCTCGGGGTCTGGCGCGGAGGACGTCCACCCGCGAGGCTGAGTCCATGAGCAGCCACCTGCAGCACGCCAAGGCCTTCCACGGCTTCTCCGTCGACGACGTCGGCCGCGCGCACCGGTTCTACGCCGACGTCCTCGGGCTCGAGTGCGAGGAGGAGAACGGGATGCTGTGGCTCCACGTCGGCGGCGGCCGCACCCTGGTCTACCCGAAGGGCACCGCGCACGAGCCGGCCTCGTTCACGGTGCTGAACCTGCCTGCGGTCGACGTGGAGGCCGCGGTCGACGACCTCACCTCCCGCGGCGTGGTGTTCGAGCGCTACGAGGGCTCCCCGAACGAGACCGACGCCAAGGGCGTGTTCCGCGGAGGCGGCCCGCTGATCGCCTGGTTCACCGACCCGGCCGGCAACGTGCTCTCGGTCATCGAGGACGGCAACGGCTGAGCCGTCTAGTCAGGTGGTCCCCTCGGCCGCGGCCTTGAGGGCGGCCGCCTCGGCGGCGAGGTAGCGGTCGGTCAGACCGCGCAGGAACGGACCCGAGAGCACGCCGACGACGCCGGTCTGGCGGACCACCAGGCGCAGCCGGCAGGCCGTGGCGTCCACCGGCACGACCTCGTGCAGCGCGGTCACCCGCACGCCGGGGCTGGTGGTCTCCCAGGTGAACGAGCGTCCCGGCTCGTGCGCGGTGACCACGTACTCGCTGGTGGGCAGCCGCGGCTGGGTGATCCGGGCCCGGCTGCCGACGCCGAGCGGCCCGCTGTCGAGACGCTCGACCGCGGTGACGGTCTGGACGAGAGCGGGCCAGCGATCGACGTCCTGCACGACCGCCCACAACCGGTCCGCGGGGGCCAGGACCTCCACCTGCGTGCTGCGCTCCATCCGCCGATCGTCCTCGTCCCGTCAGCCCTGCACCAGGGGTGCCAGGCGCTCGAGGTCGTCCGGGCCGTCGAGGTCGGCCACGCCGACGAACACCGTCGAGACGCCCTCGTCGGCCAGCCGCAGGTAGCGGTCGCGCTGCTGCACCGCCGTCCCGGCGTGCTGCCGGGCGGCGAACGCGGCCGCGGACGTGCGTCCGCGCAGGCGCTCGACGCGGCGTGCGACGTCGTCGCGGTCGGTGCCGACGACCGGGGTGTCGAGGACGGTGAGGCGCGGCTCCCGACCGGCCCGGTCGCACGCGTCGCGCCAGCGGGGGAGCACCTCGTCGAGCACCTGGGTCCGGACGTTCACGGCGTCGGCGAGCTCGGCGGCGACCCGCAGCACCCGCGGACCGGAGCCGCCGACGACGACCTCGACGTCGTGCAGCGGCCTGGGGTAGCAGGCGGTCTCCTGCAGCGACGCGTACCGGCCGGCGAACGCCTTGGTGCCCGGCGCCCAGAGCGCGCGCACGGTCTCGACCCCGGCCGCCAGCGCGTCGACGCGCTCCGCCGCCGGCGGGAACGGCAGGCCGAAGCCGGTGTGCTCCCGCTCGAACCAGCCCGCGCCCAGGCCGCAGAACGCCCGTCCGCCGGACAGCACGTCGAGGGTCGCGACCGCCTTCGCCACCAGGCCGGGCGCGCGCAGCGAGACCGGCGACACCAGCGTCCCGAGCCGCAGCCGCGACGTGCGGGCGGCGACGAACCCGAGGGTCGTCCACGCCTCCGGCAGCGGGTCCCAGGCCCGACCGACCTGCGGGATCTGCAGCAGGTGGTCCATCACCGACAGCCCGCCGAAGCCGGCCTGCTCGGCGGCCTCAGCCACCGACGCGAGCCAGCCGCCCGGGTCCTCGCCCCAGGGGAAGCGCGACACCTGCAGCACGACGCCGAGCCCGTCGGCCCGCGCCTGCTCGGTCGACGTCGCAGGAACCGGCGCAGGAACCGGAGCGGGTGCCGCGTCCGAGCCGTCGACCACGTGCACGACGTCCCAGCCCTCCGCGCGGACGGCGACGGCGACCTCCCGCGACCGCCGCGCCTGGCGCGCCAGCGCCGGAGCCGGCACCGGACGGTACCGCTGCCCGTTCCGCCTGCGGCACAGCGCCTCCGGCGTCGACACCAGCACCACGACCGCCGGCACGCCGTTCTCCCGCGCGAGCGCGAGGTAGCCGCGCCGGCGGTCGTCGTCCAGCCCGAGGGTGTCGACGACCGTGGTGAGCCGGCGGGAGAGCCGGGCGCGCACGACCAGGTCGAGCACCGCGAACGCGTCGTCGGTGGCGTCGAGGTCGGCGGTGCCGCTGCCGACGACGCCCCGCAGCGCGTCCGACGAGACGACCTCGGCCGCACGGTAGCGGGCCGCCGCCCAGTGCGACTTGCCCGAGCCCGCCGGCCCGACCAGGACGACGAGCGCGGGGTCGGGCAGCCCGTCCGGTCCCTGCACGCCCTCATCCTGCCGCGCCGAGCCCGGCGGCCGTGGTTAGGGTCGCGAGGTGACCTGCCTGTTCTGCCGGATCGTCGCCGACGAGGTGCCGTCGACGCGGGTGCTCGACGAGCCGGACGTCGTCGGGTTCCTCGACACCCGACCGGTGTTCAAGGGCCACGTGCTGCTGGTGCCGCGGCGCCACGTCGTCACGATCCTCGACCTGCCGGACGACCTGAAGCTCCCGCTGCTCGACGCGGCGCAGCGGACGGCGCAGGCCGCGGTCGACGGGCTCGGCGCGCAGGGGACGTTCGTCGCGATGAACAACACCGTGAGCCAGTCAGTCGCGCACCTGCACGTGCACGTCGTCCCGCGCACCAAGGGCGACGGCCTGCGCGGGTTCTTCTGGCCGCGGACGACGTACGCCGACGACGCCGAGGCCGCGTCCTACGGGGAGCGGCTGCGCGCCGCGCTGCCGGCGGCGGGGGAGTAGCGGTGCCGGAGGGCCACACGATCCACCGGCTCGCGCGCGAGCACAACCGGCTGTTCAAGGGGCAGGAGCTGCGCACCGCCGTGCTGCAGGACCGGTTCGCGGCGGGCGCCGAGCTCATCGACGGCTCGGTCCTGCGCCGCGCCGACGCGTGGGGGAAGCACCTGTTCCACGACTACGGCGCCGGGCGCCACCTGCACGTGCACCTCGGGCTCTACGGCAAGTTCGTCAGCGGACGCCTGCCCGCCCCCGCACCGTGGGGCGCGCTGCGGCTGCGGCTCGTCGGCGAGGACGCCTACGCCGACCTGCGCGGACCGACGGCGTGCGAGCTGCTGACCCGCGCGCAGGTGCGCGCGATCCAGGAGCGGCTCGGCCCGGACCCCCTGCGCCGCGACGCCGACCCGGAACGCGCGTGGACGCGGATCTCCCGCAGCCGCGCGCCGATCGCCGGGCTGCTGATGCAGCAGGAGGTCGTGGCCGGCATCGGCAACGTCTACCGCGCCGAGATCCTGTTCCGGCACCGCGTGCCGCCGTACACACCCGGACGCGAGCTGGATCGCGCGGTGTGGGAGGCGATGTGGGACGACCTGGTGGTCCTGATGAAGGCGGGCGTGCGCGCCGGGCGCATCGTCACCACCGATCCCGCTGACCGCCCGGGTGGACGGGTCACCCGCGAGAAGGCGCACTACGTGTACCGCCGCACCGGCCAGGCCTGCCGGATCTGCGGAAATGCGGTGGTCACTGCCGAGCTCGCCGCTCGTAACCTCTACTGGTGCCCGCACTGCCAGAGCTGACGCGTGACGCGCGCGGCCCGGAGGCCCTCGACCTGGCGACCCGGCTGCTGCAGCGCGCCCGGACGGTCGACCCCGCCGCCGGCGTCTGGGAGGCCGCCGACCTGCACTGGTGGTCGCGCCGACCCCGTCCGAGCGACACGCTGCCGCAACGGTTCTGGCTGCAGGACGGCGAGCCCGTCGCCGTCGCGCTCCTGACCTGGTGGTCGCACGCCTGGGGGCTCGACCTGCTCGTGGTGCCCGGCGCGGACGTCGACGTCGACGAGGTCTGGCAGCACGGCCTGCGGACGGTCGACGAGCTGGGCGCCGAGGCGGTCGAGTCGCTCGTCGACGTCGCGGACGAGGCGTCCACCGCCCGGCTGACCGCCGCCGGGTTCGTCGCCGGCGACCGCTCCGGGTCGCTGCGCGGCGCACCGTCCGACCTCGAGCCGGTGCGCGACCTGCCGGACGCGTACGTCCTCGCCGACCGGTCGACGCGCCCGGACGAGCTGCACCCGATGGCGGGCCGCAACGGGCCGGACGTCGCCGAGCGGCTGGCGCGGTGCTCGCTCTACGACCCGGCGCTCGACCTCGCCGTCGTGGCGCCGGACGGGTCGGTGGCCGGGTACGCGCTGTGCTGGGGCGACCCCGTCACGCGCATCGGGCTGGTGGAGCCGGTGCGGGTCGAGGACGCGCACTCCGGTCGCGGGGTGGCGAAGGCGATGGTGGGTGCCGGGCTGCGCCGGCTGGCCGAGTGCGGCGCGACGTCGCTGCGCATCGGATGGCAGAGCGAGCAGGCGCACGGCCTCTACCGCTCGCTCGGCCTGCGCCACGAGGTGGAGCAGGTGACGTACCGCCGCTCGTCCGCAGGCTGAACGGACGTCGCGCACGCATCCGTCACCTCGCGCACGTCACGACCCGCGCAGCGTGACGAACAGGTACGCGGAGTGCTCAGGCCGGGGTCGGCTGGTCATCGCGGGAGTGCTGCTCGGCCTGCTCGGTGAGCTCGACCGGGTCGAGGTCGGGGTCCGACACCGAGTCCTCGGTGGTGCGGGCACCGGCCTGGGCGTGGTGGCTCCAGCCCTCCAGCTCGGACATCACCTCGCTGTGCTGGTCGACGCAGAGCACCACCAGGTCGCCGGGGTTGGCACGGGTCATGCAGTGCCGCACCGCGTCCTTCTCGTCCAGCACGACCTCGACCTGCTTGCACCGCGCACCACCGGCGTCCATCCGGGCCCGCACGCCCTCGGCGACGAGCCCGGCGGTCTCGCCGAGCGGGCGGCGGCGCAGGTTCTTGTCCTCGCGCACCACGACGACGTCGAAGTGCTCGGCCGCGATCTCGCCGAGCTCGCGCATGTCCTGGTCGCGACGGTCGCCCGCGGTGGCGATCATGCCGATGCGCGACGGCTTGGCGAGGTCGCCCGCGCGCTGGTCGGTGTACCGCTCGACGAACTCGCCGAGCTCGCGCATGCCGGGGGCGTTGTGGCAGTAGTCGACCACGACGTCGACCATGCCGTTCGGCGAGCCGACCTGGATCAGGTTCATCCGGCCGGGGGACAGGTAGTACGACGTCGCGAACGTGCGCAGTCCCTGCCGGATGTCGTGCAGCGGGGCACCGGCCGCGAACGCCGCCCCGGCCGCCGCCAGCGCGTTCGCGACGTTGAACCGCGCGGCGCCGCCGAAGGTCGCGGGCAGCAGGTGCGTCCAGGCCAGCTGCATCGAGCGCTTGCCGTGCCGGATCACGATCATCTCGCCGCGGTCGCTGGGCTCGAGCACGACCGCCTTGCCGCCCCGGCGGCAGTGCCGGTCGATGATCTCGCGCCCCTCCGACCCGGGTGCGCCGAGCGAGAACCAGACGATCTCGCCCGAGCAGTGCCGGCGCATCTCGCGCACCAGCGGGTCGTCGGCGTTCAGCACCGCGGCGCCGTTGCGCGGCACCGCCTCCACGATGACGCGCTTCACCGCGGCCAGCTGCTCGATCGTCTCGATCCCGCGCATGCCGAGGTGGTCGGCCGCGATGTTGGTGACGACGGCGACGTCGTTGCGGTCGTACCCGAGCCCCTCGCGCAGGATGCCGCCGCGCGCGACCTCGAACACCGCCATGTCGACGCGCGGGTTCTGCAGCACCATCCGCGCGCTCTTCGGACCCGACGCGTCGGCCTTGATCACCAGCCGCTCGTCGATCACGACGCCGTCGGTCGAGGTCATCCCGACCTTGCGGCCGAGTCCCTTGAAGACGTGCGCGATCATCCGCGACGTCGTCGTCTTCCCGTTGGTGCCCGTGACGGCGATGATCGGGACGCGCGACGGCGCGCCCGGCGGGAACAGCGA
Organism: Angustibacter speluncae; assembly: GCF_054777815.1. NCBI lineage: Bacteria > Bacillati > Actinomycetota > Actinomycetes > Kineosporiales > Kineosporiaceae > Angustibacter > Angustibacter speluncae. Next base: position 67,334 of record NZ_BAAHAF010000086.1, read on the forward strand.
GTCGACGACGGGCTTGGCGATGAACTGCGGGTCGCCGACGGTCGGGTGCGTGTGCATGCGGAACCCCGGGGCCGCGTTCACCTCGCAGATCGCACCGCCGGTCTCGCGCACCGGCTCGGTGATGTCCGGGCAGATGAAGTCGATGCCCGCGACGTCGAGGCCGATGAGACGCGCTGCCTCCTCGGCGATCTCGACGTTGTCCGGGTGGGCGTCGAGGGTGCGGTCGATGGAGATGCCGCCGGTCGACATGTTGCCCGTCTCGGCGAGCTTCACCATCGTGTCGGCGGGCGGCACGTCGTCCATGCCGAACCCCTGCTCGCGGACGAGCTCGACGGCCGCGTCGGTGACGGCGATGCGGGTGAGCACCTTCTCGTGCCCGACCCCGCGCCGCGGGTCGGCGTTGGTGATCTCGACCAGCTCGGCGACCGTGTGCGTCCCGTCGCCGACGACGTGCGCCGGCACCCGCTCGGCGATCGCCTGCATGCGCCCGCCGATGATGAGGCAGCGGTAGTCGCGGCCGGTGATGAACGACTCGACGACGATCGTGCCGCGCTTGGACTGCTCGCGGGCGACGTCGAACGCCGCGCGCACCTCGTCCTCGTCCTGCAGGTTCAGGCAGACGCCGCGGCCGTGGTTGCCGTCGAGCGGCTTCACCACGACGGGGAAGCCGATCCGCTTCGCCACCGACACCGCCTGGTCGACCGTGCGGACGGCGTCGGCGCGCGGCACCGGCAGGCCCGCCGACCCGAGCAGCTTCGTCGTCAGCTCCTTGTCGCCCGCGATGTCGACCGCCAGCGCGGAGGTGTTCGACGTCATCGTGGCCCGGATGCGCTGGGCGTGGACGCCCTGGCCGAGCTGCACCAGGGAGTACTGGTTCAGCCGCTGCCAGGGGATGTCGCGCGAGACCGCCTCCTCGAGGATCGCCTGGGTGCTGGGCCCGAAGCCCATCCGCTGCGCCCGGCGCAGGAACTCCTCGATCGCCGCGACCGGGTCGAAACCCTCCTCCGCCTGCACGAGGTGGTTCACCAGGCGGACGGCGAGGGTGCCCGCCGACAGCGCCACCCGCTCGTCGGTGAAGGCGTACACCACGTTGTAGACGCCGGGACGGCCGCGCACCTGGCGGGTCTTGCCCCGGGTCAGGTCGTGGCCGGCCTCCTGCTGCAGCTGCAGGGCCAGGTGCTCGGTGACGTGGCCGAGCCAGGTGCCCTCGCGCAGCCGTTCGACGAACCCGCCCTGCCTGCCCCGCGAGCACGAGTGCCGTTCGATGCCCGGCAGCAGCGCCAGCAGCGGGTCGGTGAACCCCTCCGGCCGGGCGTCGAGCAGGTCGGTCGGGTACTGCTCCAGCACGCCGAGGTCGACGACGAGGTGCACCGCCGGGTCGTAGGACCACACGTTCGGCCCGCGGTAGACCCGCGTCTCGAGCACGGCCAGGTCCGGTGCGGCCGGGGCCGTCGGGGTGGGCCGCTCGCTCGTCGTCTCGCTCATCGTGCGGGCGTCCTTCCGTCGGGGCCGGCTGGCTGGGGTCCTCGGTCAGTGATCCTCTTGCCGGTGCACGGTGGCGCGCAACCGGCCGGCGAGCATCCGGGCCTCGTCGCGGTCGGCGTGGTGCACCTGGATCGAGCGGTCCGGGTGCTGCTCGGTGAACGACACCAGGGTCCGGCGCTCGAGGTCGAAGCGGGCGCCGGCGGGCAGGGTGTGCACCACGGCACCCGACAGCAGCAGCGGCGCGCCCGATCGCGCCTCGTGCGCGTCCGAGACCGCGTGCTGCGCGTCCAGCACGAACACCGACCCCGACCCGACCACCTCGAGCCAGCGCCGCTCGGTGACGACGGCGGCGGTGTCCTCGTCGATGCCGAGGCCGAGCAGGTTGGGCGAGGTCGCGACGAGCGACATGAGCCGGCCGTAGCGGGCGCGCTGGTCGAAGTGCTGGTCGACCACGACGCCCTCGAGCAGGCCGAGGCCCGCCGACAGCTGGCTCGTGCGGTGCCGCGGCGTCACGCCCTCGCCGCCGAGCGAGATCATGTGCGCGCTCATCATCGACGCGCCCGCCGAGGTGCCGGCCACGGCGACGCCGCGGCTGTTCGCGGCCAGGACGGCGTCGCCGAGCGCGGTGCCGGTGAGGTACTGCGACAGCTTCAGCTGGTTGCCGCCGGTCATGAAGATGCCTGTGGCCGAGGCGGTCCGGGCGGCGAGTTCGGGGTCGTCGGCGGCCGCGCGGCTCGACGGGCGCACGGCGGTCACCTCGACCGCCCCGAGCCGGGTGAACAGGTCGCTGTAGACCTCGACCATCTCCTGCTCGACCGAGGAGGCCGTCGGCACCACGACGATGCGGGCCCTGCCCTTGCCGCCCGCGAGCCGGACGAAGCGGCGCAGCACGGTGCGCCTGCCCACCTTGTCCTCGGCGCCGCCGATGACCACGAGAGGCCCTGGGCCGCTGTCGGTGGAGCGGCGCCGGCGCGCGGGCGTGGTGGTCGGCGCGTCCATCCGCTCACCGTAACGGGACGTCGCCCGGCCGACCCTGGCGACCCGACGGGCGATCAGCGAGGATCGGGTGATGGCCCTGCTGCTGCTCCTGCGCCACGCCAAGGCCGACACCCCCGAGGGCGTCGCCGACCACGACCGCCCGCTCGCGCCGCGGGGACGCAGGGACGCCCCGCGCGTCGGTACCTGGCTCGCCGGCCGCGGCTGGGTGCCCGACGCGATCTGGTGCTCGGACGCCCGCCGCACCCGCGAGACCACCGACCTGGTGCGCGAGGGGCTGGCCTCCCACGGCGCCGACGCCGTGGCCGCTGTGGCGCGGCCCGAGCTCTACGACACCTCCGCCCACCAGGTGCTGCACCTGCTGGCCGGCGCCGACCCCACGACACAGGCGCTGCTGCTGGTCGGCCACGAGCCGACGACGTCGGAGGTCGCCGCGGCCCTGACCGGGCGGGTCCCCGACTTCCGCACCAGCACCCTCGCGGCGATCGAGCTGGCGGACGGCTGGGCGTCGGTCGCCGCCGGTGCCGGGCGGCTGCTCGAGGTGCACACGCCCGGCTGAGCCGCTGAGCCTAGGCCAGCTGGTCGGCCTCCTCGACCTCCTCGCGGCTGATGCCGAGCAGGTACAGGACGGTGTCGAGGTAGGGCACGTTGACGCTCGCCTGGGCCTGGGCCCGCACGACCGGCTTGGCGTTGAAGGCGACGCCGAGGCCGGCCTCGGCCAGCATGTCGAGGTCGTTGGCGCCGTCACCGATCGCCACGGTGCGGGCCAGCGCGAGACCCTCCGCCGCGGCGAGCTCGCGCAGCGCGGCCGCCTTGCCCTGGCGGTCGACCACGGGGCCGTCGAGGCGTCCGGTGAGGCGGCCGTCGACCACCTCGAGCCGGTTGGCCCGCACGTACTGGCAGTCGAGCTCGCGGCCGAGGGGCTCGACGACCTCGGCGAACCCGCCCGACACGAGCCCGAGGGTGAAGCCGAGCCGGCGCAGCGTCCGGCACAGCGTGCGGGCGCCGGGCGTCAGCCGGACGGCGTCGCGGACCTCCTGCAGCACGCGCACGTCGAGGCCCGCCAGGGCCGCCACCCGCTGGTGCAGGCTCTCGGTGAAGTCGATCTCGCCGGCCATCGCGGCGGCCGTCACCGCGGCGACCTCGTCCTCGCGACCGGCGTGCCGGGCCAGCAGCTCGATCACCTCGTCGCGGATGAGGGTCGAGTCGACGTCCATCACGACGAGGCGGCGACCGCGGCGCGCGAGCCCTGACGGCGAGACGGCGACGTCGACGCCGCGCACGGCCGCCTCGCGCACCAGCGCGCGGCGCAGCCCGACGGCGTCGGCGCCCGAGACGTCGAGCTCGACGGTGGTGACCGGGTCGCGCGAGAGCCGGCGGATGCGGTCGATGTTGGCGCCGTTGGCCGCGATCGTCGTCGAGATCCCCGCGACCGCGACCGGCGTCAGCGGGGCGCCCATCAGCGTGACGGCCAGCCGCCCGCTCGGCCGCTCGCGGTTGTCGCCGCGGCCGGTCGAGCACTTCACCTTGAGGTCGAGCTCGCGTCCGGCGCGGGTGGCGGCCGCGATGAGCGGACCGGTGTCGCCCGGGCAGGTGACCAGCACCGACAGCGTGAGGTTGCCCCGCACGACCACCTGCTCGACGTCGAGCACACGTACTCCGGGTCCCGAGAGCGCCTCGAACAGGCGGGACGTCACACCCGGACGGTCCTCGCCGCGCACCGTCACCAGCAGGGTGGGCGTGCGGTCGGTGACGGCGAGGTCGGCGGCGAGCGTCCCGGGCCGCTGCCCGTCGAGAGCCATGGACGCAGGGTAGGGCGGTGGGTCAGCCGGTCCGGCGGCGGTCTCGCCGGTCGGACCAGCCGGTGCGCAGGTACGACAGCAGGCCGACGGCGGCGCCCCCGACGAACCCCCAGAGCGGGTGCGGCATGTCGCCGAGCATCACGTCGAGCAGCCAGAACGCGCCGGCGGTGAGGAGACCGCAGGCGACCAGGACCGCGACGACGAGCAGCAGCGAGCGGCTCACGCGCGGGCCACGGCCGTCACAGCCGGACCTCCTGGCCCTTGCCGATCACCGTGATGCCCGAGTCGGTGACGTGGAAGCCGCGGGCGCGGTCGTGCTCGAGGTCCATGCCGATCGAGGCACCCTCGGGCACCACGACGTTCTTGTCGATGACGGCGCGGCGCACGGTCGCGTGGCGCCCGACCGTCACCCGCTCCATCAGGACGCTGTCGGTGACCGAGGCCCACGAGTGCACGTTCACCTCCGGACCGAGCACCGAGTTCTCCACCGTGGCGCCCGAGACGACGGCGCCGGCCGACACGATCGAGTTCACCGCGTGCCCGATGCGGCCGTGCCAGCCGTGCACGAACTTCGCCGGCGGCAGCGGCGGCGACTGCGTGAAGATCGGCCAGTCGTAGTTGTAGAGGTTGAACACCGGGTGGACGGCGACCAGGTCCATGTGCGCGTCGTAGTAGGAGTCCATCGTCCCGACGTCGCGCCAGTAGCCCTTGTCGCGCTCGGTGGCGCCGGGCACGAGGTTGTCCTTGAAGTCGTAGACGGCGGCCTCGCCGCGGTCGACGAAGAAGGGGACGATGTTGCCGCCCATGTCGTGGGCCGAGGACTCGTCGGCGGCGTCCTGGGTGACGGCGTCGACGAGGGCGTCGGCGCTGAACACGTAGTTGCCCATCGACGCGAGGATCTCGTGCGGGGCGTCCGGCAGGCCGGTGGGGTCGGTCGGCTTCTCCAGGAACGCGCGGATGCGCGAGGGGTCGGCCGGGTCGACGTCGATGACGCCGAACTGGTCGGCCATCGAGATCGGCTGCCGGATGGCGGCGACCGAGCAGGCCGCGCCGGACTCGATGTGGTCGCGCACCATCTGCGAGAAGTCCATGCGGTACACGTGGTCGGCACCGACGACGACGACGATGTCGGGCTCCTCGTCGACGAGGAGGTTCAGGCTCTGGTAGATCGCGTCGGCCGAGCCGAGGTACCAGTGCTTGCCGACCCGCTGCTGCGCCGGTACCGGCGTGACGTAGTTGCCGAGCATCGTCGACATGCGCCACGTCATCGTGACGTGCCGGTCGAGGCTGTGGGACTTGTACTGCGTCAGCACGACCACCTTGAGGTAGCCGGCGTTCACCACGTTCGAGAGCGCGAAGTCGATGAGCCGGTAGGCGCCGCCGAACGGCACCGCCGGCTTGGCGCGGTCGGCCGTGAGGGGCATCAAGCGCTTGCCCTCTCCACCGGCGAGGACGATGGCCAGCACCTTGGGACCCGGCATGCGCTCACCCTAGGGCGGGAGGCCCGGCGGCACTACCGTTGCGTCCGTGGCACGAGTCGACCTGCTGACCAAGGAGTACCCGCCCGCGATCTACGGCGGCGCGGGGGTGCACGTCACCGAGCTCGCGCGGGTGCTGCGCGACCGCGTCGACGTGGCGGTCCGGTGCTTCGGCGACCCGCGCGAGGAGGCCGGTGTCGTCGGCTACCCCGAGGACGGCCGGCTGGCGAGCGCCAACGCGACCCTCTCGACGCTCGGCGTCGACCTGCGGATGGCGGCGGACGCCGCCGGTGCCGCGGTGCTGCACTCGCACACCTGGTACGCCAACATGGCCGGTCACCTCGGCGGGCTCCTGCACGGCGTCCCGCACGTCGTCACCGCCCACAGCCTCGAGCCGCTGCGCCCGTGGAAGGCCGAGCAGCTCGGCGGCGGGTACGCCGTCTCCTCGTTCTGCGAGCGCACGGCGTTCCTCGGCGCGCAGGCCGTCATCGCGGTCAGCGCGGGCATGCGCGCCGACATCCTGCGCTGCTACCCCGACATCGACCCTGACCGGGTGCAGGTGGTGCACAACGGGATCGACACCGAGGCCTGGGTCCGCGACACCTCGCCGGAGGCGGCCGAGACGGTGCGCGGGCTGGGTGTCGACCCCGAGCGCCCGCTCCTGGTCTTCGTCGGGCGCATCACCCGGCAGAAGGGCCTGCCGTACCTGCTGCGCGCCCTCGACCGGCTGCCGTCCGGCGTCCAGGTCGTGCTGTGCGCCGGTGCGCCCGACACCCCGGAGATCATGGCGGAGGTGACCGAGGGGGTTCACCGGCTGCAGGAGCGGCGCGACGGCGTGGTGTGGGTCGACCGCGTGCTGCCGCGGCAGGACCTGTGCCGCCTGCTGTCGCACGCCACGGCGTTCGTGTGCCCCTCGGTCTACGAGCCGCTCGGCATCGTCAACCTCGAGGCGATGGCGTGCGGCGCCGCGGTGGTCGGCACCGCGACCGGCGGCATCCCCGAGGTCGTGGTGCCGGGGGAGACCGGTTGGCTCGTGCCGATCGAGCAGGTCGACGACGGCACCGGGACGCCCGTCGACCCCGAGCGGTACGTGACGGACCTGGCGGACGCCCTCACCGAGTCGGTGTCGGACGCCGGCCGCGCCCGCCGCTTCGGCGAGGCCGGCCGGGTGCGGGCCCGCGAGCAGTTCTCGTGGGAGCGCATCGCCGACCAGACGCTGGACGTCTACCGCTCAGCCGGGGCCGACCTGGGGTGAGGCGGCGGCCACCAGCGCGCGGCGGGCCACGACGTCGAGGTCGCGCAGCAGCGTCGAGCGCTGCGACGCCTCCCACCCGCTGACGGCGCCGCCGTCGTCGACGCCGGCCAGCGCCACGATGCCCCGCACGCGGCTCGCGGTGCCGAGCACCCGCACCGCCCGGGGGGCCAGGCCCGGCGGCAGCTCGCGACCGTCGGCGGCCGCCGCCCGCACGCCCACGAGGCCCTCGGCGGCGTCGTCGAGCGCGCGGGCCACGTCGAGCCCGGCCAGCGCGTCGGCCGACCGGGTCAGGGCGGTGCGCAGGTCGCGCTCGGCCTCGCCGAGGTCGACGTAGGCCGTCGCCGGCGTCCGGGACCCGGCGGGGTGGCGCCAGCAGCGCCAGCGCACCTGGTGGCCCTGGTCGAGCTCGGACCCGAACGCCTCCACCTCGGGCACCCAGGTCCACGCGTCCGCGCCGACACCGGCGGGCAGGGCCACCACCGCCTCCTCGGCGTCGACGGCCGCGCGCACCGCGTCGGGGACGGCGGGCAGCCCGAGCGCGTCGCCCGGCACGGGCAGCACCGCCCGCAGCCCCGCGGTGCGTCCGGGCAGGTGCTCGAGCAGGTCGCGCAGCCCCGGCCCGAGCGGCGAGGCGGAGAACGGCTGGTCCTCGCCGGTGACCAGGTGCGGCTCGTCGGCGCCGGTCACGACCTCGACGGCGCGGGCGGGGTCGGCACGTCCCTCCAGGACGGCGGTGCCCCAGAGGGCGAGCAGCACCGAGCGCGGCAGGTCGAGCACCTGCCCAGGGTAGGAGGACGCGCGCGCGGCCACGCCCCGGGCGGCGCCGTCCGCCACGGTGACTAGGCTCGCCCGCATGAGCGACGTCCTCGAGCTGGCGGGAGTCACGGTCGTGCGCGACGGGACCGCTCTGCTGGAGGGGATCGACTGGGAGGTCGAGGAGGGCGACCGCTGGGTCGTCCTCGGGCCGAACGGCGCCGGCAAGACCACGCTGCTGCAGGTGGCGTCCGGCCGCATGCACCCCACGCAGGGCGTCGTCGGCATCCTCGGCGAGGTGCTCGGCACCGTCGACGTGTTCGAGCTGCGCCCGCGCATCGGGTTGTCCAGCGCCGCCCTGGCCGAGCGCCTGCCCGGCGAGGAGCGCGTGCGCGACGTCGTCGTCACCGCCTCCTACGGCGTCACCGGCCGCTGGCGCGAGCAGTACGACGAGCTCGACCACGCCCGCGCCGTCGAGCTGCTCGACGCGCTCGGCGTCGCCGACCTGGTCGACCGCCGGTTCGGCACGCTGTCCGAGGGCGAGCGCAAGCGGGTGCAGATCGCCCGCGCGCTGATGACCGACCCCGAGCTGATGCTGCTCGACGAGCCCGCCGCCGGGCTCGACCTCGGCGGCCGCGAGGACCTCGTGGCCCGGCTCGCCGAGCTCGCGCACGACCTCGAGGCGCCCGCGCTCGTGCTCGTCACGCACCACGTCGAGGAGATCCCGCCCGGGTTCACCCACGTGCTGATGCTGCGCGACGGCAAGGTCGTGGCGCAGGGGCCGCTCGTGCACACCCTCACCGCCGAGAACCTGACGGCCACCTTCGGCCTGCCGCTGGTCGTCGAGCAGCACGGGGAGCGGTGGAGCGCGCGTGCCTTTGGCTGAGGCGGCGCTCATCCTGCTCGCCGGGCTCGCGGCGGGGACGATCAACACGGTGGTGGGCTCGGGCACGCTGATCACGTTCCCGACGCTGCTCGCGTTCGGGTACCCGCCGGTCGTCGCGAACATCTCCAACAACATCGGCCTGGTGCCCGGTGCGGCGAGCGGGTCGTGGGGCTACCGCGCCGAGCTCGAGGGTCAGCGCCGGCGGGTCGCGCTGCTGGTGCCGATGTCGCTGCTGGGCTCGGTGGGCGGGGCCGTCCTGCTGCTCGTGCTGCCGCCGGAGGCGTTCGAGGCGATCGTGCCCGTGCTGCTGGCGATCTCGCTCGTGCTCGTGGTGGTGCAGCCGCGGCTGCAGGCGGCGCTGGCCCGGCGGCGCGCCGCCAAGGGCCTCGCCGACGACCACGAGAGCCGCGGCCGCACCGTCGCCACGATGGGCGGCGTCGGGCTGGCGGGCGTGTACGGCGGGTACTTCGGGGCGGCCCAGGGCATCCTGCTCGTCGGCCTGCTCGGTGCGCTGCTGCCGGAGCCGATGCAGCGGGTCAACGCGCTGAAGAACGTGCTGTCGCTCGTCGTCAACGCCGTCGCGGCGATCGTGTTCTGCCTGGTCGCGTTCGACCGGATCGACTGGGCGGTCGTGGGTCTCATCGCCGTCGGGTCGCTGCTGGGCGGCCTGCTCGGCGCCAAGGTCGGCCGCCGGCTGCACCCCACGGCGCTGCGCGCCGTCATCGTCGTGGTGGGCGTGGTGGCGATCGTCCGCATCGTGGCGGGGTGAGGCGGGTGGCCGAGCAGCAGCTCGTGACCTCGCCCGACGACCCGCGGGTCGCGGAGTTCCTGCAGCTCACCGACGTCGCCCTGCGCAGGGTCAAGGACCCGGCCGAGGGCCTCTACATGGCCGAGTCGCGCAAGGTCATCGCGCGGTCGCTGGCCGCGGGCCACCGGCCCCGCGCGTTCCTCATGGGGCACCGCTGGTTCGCCGAGTCGCAGGACCTCCTCGACCACCCCCTGGCCGCCGGAGCGCCGGTGTACGTCGCCGACGACGACGTCCTGGAGACGATCACCGGCTTCAAGCTGCACCGCGGGATGCTCGCCTCGATGCACCGGCCGCCGCTGCGTCCGGTCGAGGAGGTGCTCGCCGGCGCCCGCCGGGTCGCGGTGCTCGAGGACGTCGTCGACCACACGAACGTCGGCGCCATGTTCCGGTCGGCCGCGGGGCTCGGCGTCGACGCCGTGCTCGTGACGCCGCGCTGCGCCGACCCGTTCTACCGGCGCTCGGTGCGCGTCTCGATGGGCACCGTGTTCCAGGTGCCGTGGACGCGCGTCGACCCCTGGCCCGGGGGCGTGCGGACGCTGCGCGACCTCGGCTTCACGGTGGCCGCGATGGCGCTGCGCCCCGACGCGGTGAGCCTCGACGACCTGGCCGCCGACCCGCCGGAGCGGCTGGCCGTGGTGCTCGGCACCGAGGGCGAGGGGCTGACGGCCGTCACCGTCGACGACGCCGACCTGGTCGTGCGCATCCCGATGAGCGGCGGCGTCGACTCGCTCAACGTCGCCGCGGCCAGCGCCGTGGTGTTCTGGGCGACCCGCGCGACCGGCTGACTCAACCCGCGCAGCGCGACGTGCCGAGCGCCGCGAGCCCGGCGAGGTCGCCGCTGCCGTACGCCCGCGCCGGCGAGCCCTGGTGCATCACCTGGGTCGGGTCGTCGACGTGGTCGAGGCCGAGGACGTGACCCAGCTCGTGCAGGACGACCTTCCGCACGGCGGCGCGTCCGCCGGGCTCGTCGACCACCGTCGAGGCCCAGGCGGCGTCCAGCGCGATGACGCCGTCGGCCCGGTACGCCGCCCGGCCGGGCAGGGCCGGGCGCACGTGGCTGATCGCCCACCCGGCCACGTCGCCCTCGAGGTCCGGCGACTCGGCGTCGGTCGACCAGGTGATCACGACGGTGCGGCTGCCCACGAGGTCGGTGGCGTACGGCTCGTACACCGGTCCGTGCTCGGTGCCGCCGTCGTCGCGGAAGACGAACCCGGTGGCCCGGCCCGCCTCCTCGACGGCCTCGGCGACCAGACCCTCGGTCCCCGCGGGTGCGCCGTCCGGGCGGACGACGTAGGGGATCACCAGCTGGCACGGGTCGTAGCCGATCGGCGCGCCCGTGACCGGGTCGACGTCGAGGAAGGCGTGCGAGGAGGCGTGGCTCGGGTCGGCGCCCGCCGGCGGCTCGTTGCCGCCGCTGCGGGCGAGGGCCGCGCCGCCGAGGGCGAGCGCGGGCACCAGCAGGGCGAGCGCCCAGGTCGCGGGCCGCAGACCCGGCCGGGTGGCGGACGGCGGCTGCGGCGGTCCGGGCGCAGGACGGCGCAGGCTGTCCTGCGGCAGCACGTCGTGCACGTGGAGTCCCCCCTGGCGGCCGGGCGCGCGCGTGCCCGGTGGGAGGTGATCGACCCGCCGGGCGCCCGACTTGAGCGGCGCCGGAGGTGGAGGTCAGCGCCCGAGGACCACCACGCCGACGCAGGCGAGCGCCCACAGCACCGACCCGAAGGTGCCGATGATGAACCGCTCGGAGGTGCCGGGGGACCGCAGCTCGGGGTAGCGGCCGAGGCCCTTGACGGCGAGGACGACCGCGATGCCCTCCGGCCAGCCGACGAGCACCGACGCCGCGATCGCCGTCCGCTCGAGCACGCCGATCGTGGCGCCGCCGCGCAGCACCTCGGCTGGTGAGGGCGCCGCGGGGTCCGGCGGGGTCGGCCCGGGTGCGCTCGGCGCGGGTGCGTTCGGGTCGGGTGCGTTCGGGTCGGGTGCGAGCGGGCCGTCGGGGACGCGGGCCAGCAGCCAGGAGGTGACCGGACCGCCGCCGACGACCGCCGTGACGACCGCCAGCACGGCCCCGGCGCCGGACCAGCGGGGGTCGGGCCCGCCCGCGCCCGTGGCAGCCAGCAGCGCGGTCGCGGCCAGCGCGAGCGGCACCAGGACGGCGACCACCTGCCGCACCCCGGCGGCGGCGACCGTGGTGCCGGGCCGGCCGACCGGCAGGACCCAGGCGAGCACCCCCACGACGCAGGTGGCCAGCAGGCCGAGCAGCACCGGTTCGCTCACGCCTCCATCCTGCCGTCGGCCTGCGACAGCAGGTGCGCCGCCGCGCGGCGGGCCCGTTCCTCCTGCGGCCACGACCCGGCGAGCAGGCGCTGGCTGAGCGCCTGCGGGGTGATGCCCAGCCGGTCGGCCGCCTCGGTGCGGGTCAGCCCGGCGGCCACCAGGTCGACCGCCTCCCAGCCGGCGGGGGTGCGCCGCTGCACCACGGCGGCGAGCAGCCCGAGGACCGCCTCGGCGTCCTCGACCGCGCGCGCCCGGCGCGGGTCGGTCGTGGCGGCGACGACGGCCAGCCGGGTGGGGGAGCCCTTCGCGCTGGTGACGGCGGTCCTGGCCGCCTCGTACGCGGGCCCGGCGCCGGCGCGGGCCGAGCGGGGGAGCGGCCGGCGGACCTCGCCGACCCCCAGCCCCACGCTCCAGCGCCCGTCCCGCACCAGCACCAGGACCAGCTCGACGGCGTCCGCCGGGTCGGCCAGCACGCCCTGCACCTCGTCGCCCGCGGTGCGCTCCGGGCGGCGCTCCCAGCGTCCGGCGCGCTCGTCGGCGGTGAGCAGCTCCAGGGCGTCGTCGACCAGGTCGGCACCCCGGCGGCTGCGGCGCTGGTCGGCGGTGAGCACGAGCACGGCGTCCTCCGGAAAGGCTGCAGGGTTGTTCGTCGTTGATCAAGGCTGTTGCCTTGATCACCGTCTGTCAAGGCTGGGACCGTGCCGGGTGGGGCGGGGCTGGTCGAGCCGGCCGAACGACGCCCCCTACCCCGGACGGCCCACTTCATGCTGCGCCGATCCCGCCGATGGCCCAGGCTGGCGCGCGAACGACGGCCCGGAGCCGTCCCGGACCGAACCGGAGGGGCCGCGGCCCCGAACCGGAGCCAGAGGGCGCCGAGCAGCGGCGCCGACGAGCAGGCGGTCCGGCGGACCGGCGCGGAGAGCGAGGCGGTGGCCGTGGACGGCACGCAGGCCCGGGGGACCGGGGACGGGCGACGCGTCGCCGTCGTCGGCAGCGGGGTCGCCGGCCTGGTCGCGGCCTGGGCGCTGCGGGACACCGCGACGGTGACCCTCTACGAGGCCGACGACCGGCTCGGCGGCCATGCCCACACCCACGACGTCGACGACCCCGGTGGCGCCGTGGTCGCGGTCGACACCGGTTTCATCGTGCACAACCAGCGCACCTACCCGGTGCTGCTGCGCCTGTTCGACGAGCTGGGCGTCGCCACCCAGGCGTCCGAGATGAGCATGTCGGTCAGCTGCGAGGGCTGCGGGCTCGAGTACGCCGGGGCGCGCAAGCTGCCCGGGCTGTTCCCCCGCGCGCGCAACCTGGTCACCCCGCGGTACCTGCGGATGCTCGGCGAGGTCGTGCGCTTCCACCGGCGCGCGCGCCGGCTGCTGGCCGCGACCGGCGCCGACGGGCTGCCCGACGAGACCACGCTCGAGGACTTCGCCCGGCAGGGCCGCTTCAGCACCTACTTCCGCGACCACTTCCTGGCCCCGCTGGTGGCCTGCGTCTGGTCGACGCCGCCCGCCACCGCGATGCGGTACCCGGCGCGGTACCTGTTCAGCTTCCTCGACCACCACGGCATGCTCGGCATCGGCGGCTCGCCGCGCTGGCGCACCGTCACCGGCGGCTCGCGCAGCTATGTCGACCGCGTCGCCAAGGAGCTGCACGAGGTGCTGCTCAACACGCCGGTCGCCTCGGTGCGGCGCACCGCGGACGGCGTCGAGGTCGTCGACGCCGACGGCGACCTGCGGCGCTACGACGCCGTGGTCGTCGCCACCCACCCGCACCAGGCGCTCGCCCTCCTGGCCGAGCCGACGCCGGCCGAGCGCGAGGTGCTCGGCGCGATGCCGTACTCGGTGAACCCGACCGTGCTGCACGGCGACACCTCGCTGCTGCCCGCGGCCCCCCGGGCGGCCGCCTCGTGGAACTACCGCATGTCGCGCTGCTCCGGCGGTGCCGACGACGTCGTCGTCACCTACGACATGAACCGGCTGCAGCGCCTCGACGCGCGCGGCCGGTACCTGGTGACCCTCAACGCGTCCGACCGGGTCGACCCGGCGACCGTCGTCGACGCGATGGTCTACGAGCACCCGGTGTACACGCCGGAGTCGGTGGCCGCGCAGGCGCGCCTGGCCGAGCTCGACGACCACCGCGTCGTGTTCGCCGGCGCCTACCACGGCTGGGGGTTCCACGAGGACGGCGCCCGCTCCGGCCGCGCCGCCGCGCACCGGCTGGGGAGCACCTGGTGACGACCGCGCGGATCTACCGCACCCGCGTGACGCACGTGCGCAGCACCCCGCTGCGCAACGCGTTCACCTACTCGTCCCGGTGGTGGCTGGTCGACGTCGACCACCTGCCGCGGGTGCCCGCCGCGCTGCGGCCGTTCGTGCGGTTCGAGGCGCGCGACCACCTCGGTGACCCCTCGTCGACGCTGCGGCGCAACGTCGAGCGGCACCTGGCCGCCGAGGGCGTCGACCTCCGCGGCGGACGCATCACGCTGCTCACCGCGCCGCGCAGCCTCGGACGCGTCTTCAACCCGCTCAGCGTGTTCTGGTGCACCGACGACGACGGCCTGCCGGTGGCGACCCTCGCCGAGGTGCACAACACCTACGGCGGACGCCACGTCTACACCGTGCGCGCGGACGCGCACGGCCGCGGCGAGGTCGACAAGGCGTTCTACGTCTCGCCGTTCAACGACACCTCGGGCAGCTACACGATGAGCCTGCCCGAGCCGGGGGACCGGCTGCGGCTGTCGGTGACCCTGCACCGCGAGGGCCAGGCGCCGTTCGTCGCGTCCGTCCGCGGCACCGGCGCGCCCGCCACCGCCGGCCGGGTCCTGCGCACCGTGCTCGCCTCGCCCGTCGAGGCCGTCCGCACCCTCGCCCTGATCCGCTGGCAGGGGGTGCGGCTGTGGCTGCGCCGCCTGCCCGTCCAACCGCGTCCCCCGGCCGACGAGGTCCCGCACGACCACGTCCCCGTCCTCACGAGGAGCTCCGCATGACCACCGCGCCCCACCCCACGACGGTCCCCGCGGACGGCCTCCCGTCCGCCGGCGGGCCCGGTGTCGTGGTCGACCCCCTGCGCTGGCCGGACGTCGCGCACGTCCCGTCGTCCGGGCTGCGCGCCGCGGTCGCCGAACGGCTCTTCGACGACGTCGTGAAGCGGCTCGACGTCCGGGTGGCCCTGCCCGGGGGTCGGGTCGCCGGCCGCGGCGGCCCCGACGCGCCGCTGCTGGTGCTGCACCGGCCGCTCGACTTCGCCCGCCGGGTCGGGGCGTCCGGGCTGATCGGGTTCGGCGAGTCGTACATGGCGGGGGACTGGGACGCACCGGATCTCGCGGGGGTGCTCACGGTCTTCGCGCGCCAGATGGACTCGCTCGTGCCGTCGCGGCTGCAGGCGTTCCGCCGGCTCGCGGTCAAGGCGCTCCCCAGCGCGCACCTGGGCAGCCAGGCCAACACCCGCCGCAACATCTCGGCGCACTACGACCTGTCGAACGAGATGTTCGAGCTGTTCCTCGACCCGACGATGACCTACTCCTCCGGGCTGTTCTCGCGCGAGGACGACCACCTCGACGACGCCGCCGCGCTGCACGCCGCCCAGGTGCGCAAGATCGAGCGGCTGCTGGACGCCGCCCACGTCGGCGAGGGCAGCACCGTCCTCGAGATCGGCACCGGATGGGGCGAGCTGGCCCTGCGCGCCGCCGCCCGCGGCGCGCGCGTCCGCACCGTCACGCTCTCGGTCGAGCAGGCCGACCTCGCGCGCCGCCGGATCGAGGCGGCCGGGTTCGCCGACCTGGTCGAGGTCGAGGTCTGCGACTACCGCGACACCACGGGGCACTACGACGCCGTCGTGTCGGTCGAGATGATCGAGGCCGTCGGGCACGCCTACTGGCCCGACTACTTCGCCACGCTCTCGGCGCGCACCGCGCCCGGTGGCCGCGCCGTCGTGCAGGCCATCACGATGCCGCACGCCCGGATGCTCGCGACCCGCGACACCTTCACCTGGATCCAGAAGTACATCTTCCCCGGCGGCTTCCTGCCGTCGACCGAGTCGATCACCGCCGACGCCCTCGCCGCGGGGCTCGTGGTGCAGGAGCGGCTGTCGTTCGGCCAGCACTACGCCCGCACCCTGCGCATCTGGCGCGAGCGGTTCGAGACCCGCGCCGACGACGTCGCGGCCGCCGGCTTCGACGAGGTGTTCCGCCGGATGTGGAGCCTCTACCTCGCCTACTCGGAGGCGGGTTTCGCCTCCACCTACCTCGACGTCCAGCAGGTCGTCATGACGCACCCCCGAGGAGACCGATGACCGCCACCCTGCCCGCCCCGACCACCTCGGCCGGGCCCGCCGACGGCGGCGTGGCCGCGCGCCTCGCCGCGGTCGTCGAGCCGCTGTTCGGCGGAGCCCTGCCGGTGCGCCTGCGCGCCTGGGACGGCAGCGAGGCCGGGCCGCAGGACGCACCTGTCGCGGTGCTGCGCTCGCCGGACGCGTTGCGCCGCATCGTGTTCCGTCCGGGCGAGCTCGGGCTCGCGCAGGCGTACGTGACCGGGGAGCTCGACGTCGAGGGCGACCTGCTCGACGGGTTCCGCCGGGTCTGGGCGCGGGCGCGCGAGACCGGGTCGACCGGCCGGCTCACCCCGGCGGTCGTCGCGAACGGCCTGCGCACCGCCAAGGACCTCGGCGTCCTGGGCCGCCCGCCGGCGCCCCCGGCGTCGCAGGCCCGGCTGCGCGGGCGCCTGCACACCAAGCTGCGCGACCGCCAGGCGATCTCGCACCACTACGACCTCTCGAACGACTTCTACTCCCTGATCCTCGACCCGCACATGGCGTACTCGTGCGGCTACTGGACCAGCGACGAGCCCTCGTACACGGTGCAGGACGCCCAGCGCGACAAGCTCGACCTGGTCTGCCGCAAGCTCGGCCTGCAGGAGGGCGACCGCTTCCTCGACGTCGGCTGCGGCTGGGGGTCGCTGTCGCTCTACGCCGCCGAGAACTTCGGCGCACGCGTCACCGGCGTGACCCTGTCGAAGGAGCAGCGTGCTTTCATCCTCGAGCGCGTGCGCGAGAAGGGGCTCGGCGACCGCGTCGAGATCCGGCTGCAGGACTACCGCGACGTGCCCGACGACCCGTTCGACGCGGTCGCGTCGATCGAGATGGGCGAGCACGTCGGCGACGGCAACTACCCGACCTACGCCGCCACGCTGCACCGCCTGGTCAAGCCGCACGGCCGCGTGCTGGTGCAGCAGATGTCGCGCCGCACGCGTCCCGGCGGCGGCCCGTTCATCGAGTCGTACATCGCGCCCGACATGTCGATGCGGCCGGTGGGCCGCACCGTCGACCTGCTCGAGGACGCCGGTCTCGAGGTGCGCGACGTGCACGCGCTGCGCGAGCACTACGTGCGCACCGTGCACGCCTGGTACGACACGTTCGAGGCCAACTGGGACTCCGTGGTCGACATGGTCGGCGAGGAGGTCGCGCGGGTGTGGCGGTTGTACCTCGTCGGTGGGGCGCTGGCGTTCGAGGAGGGCCGGATGGGCGTCGACCAGATCCTGATGGTGCGCAGGGCCGACGACGGCACGTCGGGCCTGCCGTGGGTGCGCAGCTGGTGACCGGGTGAGCGACTACCCCTGGGGCGAGCTCCTCGCCGCGCTGCCGTGGACAGCCGGCGGCGTCGTCGTCGCGCTCGGAATCACCTTCGTGGTCGCGCTGCGGCTCGGTCGGCACGCCGTCGTCGACGTCACCTGGGGCCTCGGCTTCGCCGTCGTCGCGCTCGTCGCGTTCGTGCTGTCCGCCGGCACCGGCGACGACCTGCGCCGGTGGCTGCTGGTGGTCATGACGGTGGTGTGGGGCGTGCGGCTCGGCGTGCACATCGGCCGTCGGTCGCGCGGCGGCAGCGAGGACCCGCGCTACCAGGCGATGTTCGAGCGCAGCGGCGGCAACCGGAACCTGGTGGCGCTGCGCAAGGTCTACCTGCTGCAGGGCCTGATCCTGTGGTTCGTCTCGCTGCCGGTGCAGGTGGGGATGTTCGCCCCCGGCCCCGTCGGGGTGCTCACCTGGGTCGGCGTCGCCGTCTGGGCGGTCGGGCTGTTCTTCGAGGCCGTCGGCGACGCCCAGCTCGACGCCTTCCGGCGCGACCCGTCGAACAAGGGCAAGGTGCTCGACACCGGGCTGTGGCGGTACACCCGCCACCCCAACTACTTCGGCGACGCCTGCGTCTGGTGGGGGATCTTCCTCGTCGGCGCGCAGGCGTGGCCGGGCGTGCTGACCGTGCTGTCACCGCTGGTGATGACGTGGCTGCTCGCCAACGGCAGCGGCAAGCCGTTGCTGGAGAAGGGCATGAGCGACCGCCGTCCCGGCTACGACGAGTACGTCCGCCGGACGAGCGGCTTCGTCCCGCTGCCGCCGAAGAGGTCCACCACCACGAGGGAGAGCTGACCGTTGCTGAGCGCAGGAGACACCGTCCCCGACTTCGAGCTGCCGGACGAGACGGGCACGCCCCGCCGGCTGAGCACGCTGCTCCAGGACGGGCCGGTCGCGCTGTTCTGGTACCCGGTGGCGAGCAGCGGCGGGTGCACCGCCGAGGCCTGCCACTTCCGCGACCTGGCGGCCGAGTTCGCCGCGGCGGGCGGCCAGCGCGTCGGCATCAGCACCGACCCCGTGCAGGCGCAGGCGGCCTTCGTCGAGGGCTCCGGCCTGGACTACCCGCTGCTCTCGGACGCCGACGGCGCCGTGGCCGAGCAGTTCGGCGTCCGCCGGAAGTGGCTGAAGGCGGCGCCCGTGAAGCGGGCGACCTTCGTGATCGGCACCGACCGGCGCGTGCTCGCCGCCTTCAAGAGCGAGACCAGCATGACCGCGCACGCCGACCAGGCGCTGGAGGCGCTGCGGGCGCACGCCGCCTGAGCACCCGCGCGGGACGGCAGGAGGGGCGACGGGTCCGCGACCCGTCGCCCCTCCGCGTGCGCCCGGCAGCCGGGGGTCAGCCCCCGGTGCTGTCGTTGTACTGCTGGATCTGCTCGGCCAGGCCGTCCGCCGCCTCGGTCATCGACTGCTGCGGGTCGCCGCCGAGCACCGCCTTCTCGAGGCCGTCCTCGCTCGCCTTGCGCGACTGCGGCATCACGCCGAGCAGGCAGCCCTGGGTGGCGGGGCTGAGCTCGGTCTGCTCGAGCTGCTGCACCGCCACGTCGAACTGCGGGTACTCCTCGCGCCACTGCACGTCCTCGGGCACGTCGAGCGCGGCCTGCGAGATCGGGAAGTAGCCGGTGCCGGTGTGCCAGGTGGCCTGGCTCTCGGGCTCGGCCAGGAACTGCACGAACCTCCACGCGGCCTCCTGCTGCGCGGCGTCGTGGCCCTCGCCGCCGATCCACAGCGACGCACCGCCGATGATCGGGCCCGAGTCGCCCCCGTTCTTGGGGTAGAAGCCGACGCCGAGCTCGAAGCCGCCCTCCTGCGCAGCCGTCGTGAACCCGGTGACCTGGCCGGTCGACTCGAGCGTGATCGCCACCTGGCCGGCCTTGAAGGCGTTCTGCGCGGCCTTGGTGTCGCGACCGGTGTTGGCGGCCAGGCCGTCGGCCACCATCTCCTGCCACCACTGCACCATCTCGACGGCCTCCGGCCCGTCGAACAGCACCTCGGAGGCCTTGCCCTCGCGGCCGTTCGCCTGGTCGCAGTACTCCGCGCCGTTGGCGGCGACGTACTGCTCCACGAGCCAGCCGTAGATCGCGGCGCCGAACCCGTACTCGACCGGGCCGCCGTTCGCGGCCGAGAGCTTCTCGGCCGCGGCGCGGATCTCCTCGAGCGAGGTGGGCGGCGACTCCGGGTCGAGGCCGGCCTGCTGGAACAGGGTCTTGTTGTAGTAGAGCACCGGCATCGAGGTGTTGAACGGCATCGACCACAGGCTGTCGTCGACGCTGTAGTAGCCGGCGATGTTCGGCTGCAGGTCGGACACGTCGTAGTCGTCGCGGTCGATGAACTCCTGCATCGGCACGACCTGCTGGGAGTCGATCATGAACTGCGTGCCGATGTCGTAGATCTGCACCAGGTCGGGGGTCGAGCCCGACTGCACCGACGCCTTGTACTTGGTGATGGTGTCGTCGTAGTTGCCCTGGAAGACCGCCTCGACGGCGATCTTCCCCTCGTTGTCGGCGTTGAACTCGTCGACCAGACCCTGCAGGGCCTCGCCGTTGCTGCCGTCCATGCTGTGCCAGAACGTCACCTCGGTGACGCCCTCGACGTCGTCGAGGGCGTTGCTCTCGGGCGCCTCGGCGGGGGAGCCGCCCGACCCCCCGCCGCCGCAGGCGGCCAGCACCACGCTCAGCGCGGCGGCGCCCAGCAGCGCCCTGGCAGGTGTCCTCGTCCTCATGGCTGCTCCCTCGTGGTGGTGCGGGTGGTGCGGTGGGTCACTTCACGGCCCCGGCCGTCAGGCCGCGGACGATGAACCGCTGGCCGAAGAGCACCAGCAGGAGCGTGGGGGCGAGCGCGAGCACGACGCCGGCGAGCACCATGCCGGGGTCGTTGGCGTCGACGCTCTGCAGCTGGGTGATGCCGATCTGGATCGTCTGGCTCTCGGGTCGGCGGGTGACCAGCAGCGGCCAGAAGTACATGTTCCAGGCCGACAGGAACGAGTAGATCGCCAGCGCCGCCAGCGTCGGGCGCGACAGCGGTACCAGGATGCTCAGCAGGAACCGCAGGTGGCCGGCGCCGTCGACGCGGGCCGCGTCGCGCAGCTCGGTGGGGAAGGCCAGGAACGCCTGCCGCAGCAGGAAGACGCCGAAGCCGGTGGCGAGGAACGGCAGCGCGAGGGCGGCGACGGTGTCGGTGAGGCCGAGCTCGGAGACGAACAGGAAGTTCGGGATGATGATGGCCTCCCAGGGCACCATCATCGTGCTGAGGAACAGCGCGAACCACACCCCGCGCGCCCGCAGCGGCAGGAACACGAACGCGTACGCGGCCAGGACGCTGGTGACGAGCTGGCCCGCGGTCACGAGCAGCGCGGCCGTGACGCTGTTGCCGTACTGGCGCACCAGCGGGATGACGTCCAGGGCGTTCGCGTAGTTCTCCGGGTGCAGCCCGTCGGTCGGCACGAGCGAGGGCGGGAAGCTGTTGATGTCGCGCGGTCCCATCAGGCTGCCGACCACCGCGTAGTAGACGGGGAACAGCAGCACGACGAACAGCACACCGAGCACCAGGTAGCTGACCACCCGGCCGGCGCGGCCACCGCTCACCGGTAGAACACCCGTCGCTCGAGCACCCCGAACTGGATCGCGGTGATCACCAGCACGACGAGCAGCAGCACCAGCGCCTGCGCCGACGCGAACCCGAAGTTGCTGTTGTTGTTCGCGAACGCCTGGTCGTAGATCGAGTACACCAGCGTGGTGGTGGCGCTGTCGGGCCCGCCCCGGGTGAGGATGTGGATCTGCCCGAAGCTCTGCAGCGAGGTGATCGTGCCGGTCACCAGCAGGAAGAACAGCTGCGGCGTCAGCAGCGGCACCACGATCGAGCGCTGGAGCCGCAGGCCGGACGCCCCGTCGATGCGCGCCGCCTCGATGACGTCGTCGTCGACGGCACCGAGGCCGGCCGACAGCACGAGCAGGTTGTAGCCGAGCTGCATCCACACCGTGGCGAGGCTGACCGACAGCAGCGCCGTCGAGGGGTCGGTGAGCCAGTCGACGCGGCCGGCCCCGAGCTGCACGAGGATGCCGTTGAGGACGCCGACGGCCGGGTTGTACAGGACGCTGAAGACCACCGAGGCGGTCGCCACCGAGAACGCGAACGGGAGCGCGAAGGCGGTGCGGAAGAAGCGCACGGCTCGGATCCGCTGGTGCAGCAGCAGCGCCAGCAGCAGCGCGAGCAGGATGCTCGGGATGACCGTCAGGACCGTGAAACCGGCTGTGACGGCGAGGACCTGGCCGAAGGAGTCGCCCGTCAGCAGCCGCTCGAAGTTGCGCGCCCCGACGAACCCGGACGGACGGCCGAAGATGTCGCTGCCCTGGAAGGACAGCAGCACCGAGCGACCGAGCGGCCAGAACATGAAGACCGCGAACACGGCGAGGGCCGGCAGCAGGTAGGCCAGGGCCACCCACGAACCCGGTCCGCGGCGTGCCCGCGTCGCCGGGCCGCGTTGCGCCCCGGCCCGGGGATCGAGGTCGACGTCGGTGACGGCCACCTGCCGGAATATAGGCCCACACCGGACAACGGGCGCATCCTGGGGCCCACCGGGCGCGTCTCGACGCGTCGGGGCAGCGGGCTCAGTGGGCGGGGCCGACGGCCACCGCGTGCGCCAGGGCCGCGGCGAGGGAGCGCACGAGCCCGAGGTCGTCGTCGTGCCAGGTGCGCCGCTGCCGCGAGTACAGCTCGAGCAGGCTCGCCGAGCCGCCGTCCGGGCCGGGCACGGGCACGAGCAGCACGCCGTGGTAGCCGACCTCCAGCAGCAGCCGCACCTCCTGCGGGTCGGCGAGGGCGTCGTCGACGTCGACCGGGATGATCCGCCCGGTGGTCAGCGCCACCTGCGTCGCCGGGTAGTCGGCGATCCGGTAGGTGCCGGCGGGGACGTCGTCGAGCGAGTGCACCGCAACCAGCACGTCGCCGCGCACGTCCGACCACGCGACGCCGTCGACGTCGAGCGCGACGATCGACTCGTCCAGCGCCTGCCGCAGGTCGTACCGGCTGGTGGCCGCCTCGAGCAGGCGCAGCGCCGGACCGACGTCGCCGCGCACGGTGCGCACGCCGTGGCACGCCGCGACGAACGAGTGGTGCGGCGGCGCCGGCAGCGGGGAGGGCCGGCCGGCGAGCCAGCCCTGGCAGAACGTGACGTGCAGGTCGCGCAGCGCCCAGAGCTCCTCGACGGTCTCGACGCCCTCGGCGCACAGCTCGGCGCCGGTGCGCCGGCAGAAGGCCACCAGCGCCTCGACGAGCGCGGCCTTGTCGGGGTGCTGGTGCACGTCGCTCACGAGCGTCCGGTCGAGCTTGACCAGGTCGGGGCGCAGGTGCACCAGCCGGCGCAGCCCTGCGAAACCCTCACCGGTGTCGTCCATCGCGATGCGTGCGCCCCGGGTGCGCAGCCAGTCGGTCGCCGCGACCATCGCGTCGGTGGCGAGGTCGGACTCCTCGGTGACCTCGACGACCACGCCGGTCAGGTCGCGGTCGAGGACGGCGCGGACGACGTCGGCGCGCAGCGCCCGCGGGCTGAGGTTGACGGTGAGGTACTGGTCGGGCTCGAGCGACTGCTGCAGCGCGAGGTCGACGGCGCGCGCCTCGAGCTCGTCGCCGAGGCCAACGCGACGGGCGACGGCGAACCACTCGGGCACGGTGCGGTGCTCGCGGCCGGGGAAGCGCGACAGCGCCTCGAAGCCGACCGCGCGTCCGGTGCGCAGGTCGCAGATCGGCTGGTACACCACGACGATGCCGGAGTGGTCGGCCAGCAGCGCCTCGACCTCCTCGCGGCCGGCGTGCGGGTCCTCGCGGCGCATGTCCTCGCTCCAGGCGACCACCCGGCCGCGACCGGTCTCCTTCGCGCGGTACATAGCGACGTCGGCCTGGTGCAGCAGCCGCTCGGCGTCGACGCGGTCGGCGGGGGAGTCGGGCCCGAGGCTCGCCCAGCCGGCGCTCGCCCCGACCTTGACCGGCCCCTCGAACAGCTCGACGGGCCGGCTCATCGCGTCGACCGCGAGCTGGCAGAGCGCCGCGACGTCGCCGGCCGCGCGGCCGGGCAGGACGACACCGAACTCGTCGCCGCCGAGCCGCGCCACGGTCGCCCCCCGGGGGACCAGGGACGCGAGGCGCCCGGACACGACCTGCAGGAGCCGGTCGCCTGCCCGGTGACCGAGCGCGTCGTTGACGAACTTGAAGCCGTCGAGGTCGAGCAGGCAGACCGCGAGGCGACCGCGCTGCTCCAGCCAGGTGTCGAGCGCGCGCTGCAGGTCGGACATGAACCGGGCGCGGTTCGGCAGGCCGGTGAGCTGGTCGGTGAAGGCCTGGCGCTCCAGGTCGGCCCGCAGCCGCCGGTCGGCGGTGACGTCGCGGAAGCGCCACACGCGCCCGACGACGCGGCCGTCGGTGCGCTGCGGCGCCGAGTAGCGCTCCATCACCCGGCCGTCGAGCAGGTGCACCTCGTCCTGGGTGACCAGCTCGGGCTGGGAGTAGACGGCCTCGACCCGGGAGACGAAGCCCGCCGGGTCGACGACCCGGGTGAGGGCGTACTCGATGAGCACCGAGTCGTGGGGGGCGTGCTGCAGCTCGGGCGGCATGCCCCACATGTCGTCGAAGGCCCGGTTGCGACCGACGACGCGCCCGCGCCCGTCGACGACGAGCAGCCCGTCGGTGATCGACTCCAGCGTGGTCGCGAGCAGCGAGCGCGCCGCCGCCAGGCTGTCGGAGGAGTCCTCGCCCGACCGGGCGTCGGTCGGCACCGGGCGCAGCTCGGGCACGGCCGTCCCGGGCAGGACGGGGACGCGGCGCTGGCGCAGCGGCCGCAGCCCCGCGACGCGGCTGCCAGGTGGCGGGTCGGAGGGCTCGCGCGCAGGCGACACCGGCACGACCTCCTCCTCCCGCGACGACGACCTCCGCTGGGGTCGCGCCCGGCGGTGGGCTCGTAGCCGTGATCGGCACGGACGGCTCCCTGCTTGAGCACGGTGCCGGTCGGGGCATCTGTACCAGAGCAGCGGTGTGCGTGGGAAGCGCCCGGGACGTCCCGGTCGGCGGACCCGACCCGGGGAGACGGCGTGCCGCCGCTCCCGTAGGTTCGGCGCATGGCCACGTCCGACGCCGAGCAGACCGCGCCCGCCGCGACCCCCGAGGACCTCGTCGACCCCGCCGCAGACCCCGCCCTCGACCCCGAGGACGTCGTGGCGCACGAGGTCTCCGACATCACCTACGACGAGCAGCGCTTCCAGGCCCGGCCGGGCCGGTTGCGCCCGCGCACGGTGCTCGAGCGCCGCACCCGGCGGCCACCGCACCGGCGCACCGCCGACGGCACCAACCCGGCGTACGTCGCCTGGCTGGAGCAGCAGTCGATGCTCGCCGAGGCCGACGCCCTCAGCCGCCAGCTGTCCGGCAGCCCGGCGATGTGGCGCAACCCGTACGCGCGGCCGGACGCCCGCCGCGCGGTGGCGACCGCGTCGGTCTGGTTCACCGCGTACCCGATCTCGCTCATCACCGCCCCCGGCACCTCCTTCCTCGGCGCGCTCGGGGACGAGCGGCTGTGGGAGGTGTTCCAGGAGATCGGCGTCGACGGCGTCCACACCGGTCCGGTGAAGCGCGCGGGCGGCATCACCGGCTGGGACGACACCCCGAGCGTCGACGGCCACTTCGACCGGATCAGCACCCAGATCGACCCGGCCTTCGGCACCGAGGACGAGTTCCGCCACCTGTGCGAGGTGGCCGACGCCCACGGCGGCTCGGTCATCGACGACATCGTGCCGGGGCACACGGGCAAGGGCGCCGACTTCCGGCTGGCCGAGATGGCGCACGGCGACTACCCCGGGATCTACCACATGGTCGAGATCCTCCCGGAGGACTGGGACCTGCTCCCGGACGTCCCGGAGGGCCGCGACGCGGTGAACCTCGACGCCGCCACCGAGGCGACGCTCGCGGCGGAGGGGTACATCATCGGCGCGCTGCAGCGCGTCATCTTCTACTCGCCGGGGGTCAAGGAGACCAACTGGAGCGTCACCGCCCCGGTCACCGGCGTCGACGGCCGGGTGCGCCGGTGGGTGTACCTGCACTACTTCAAGATGGGCCAGCCGTCGATCAACTGGATCGACCCGACCTTCGCCGGCGTCCGGCTGGTGATCGGCGACGCGCTGCACAGCCTGGCCGAGCTCGGCACGAGCGCGCTGCGCCTGGACGCCAACGGCTTCCTCGGCGTGGAGAAGTCGGCCGAGGGGCTGCCCGCGTGGTCGGAGGGCCACCCGCTGTCGCAGGCCGCGAACCACATCATCGCGAGCACCGTGCGCAAGGTCGGCGGCTTCACCTTCCAGGAGCTCAACCTCGGCATCGAGGACATCCGCGACACCGGCCGCGTCGGTGCGGACCTGTCCTACGACTTCGTCAACCGGCCCGCGTACCACCACGCCCTGGCCACCGGCGACACCGAGTTCCTGCGGCTGACGCTGCGCACCTCGCTCGAGACCGGCGTCGACCCGGTGACGCTCGTGCACGGCATGCAGAACCACGACGAGCTCACCTACGAGCTGGTGCACTGGGCGAACGTGCACGCCGACGACACCTACACCTTCCGCGGTCGCGAGACGACCGGCGCCGAGCTCGCCGAGACGGTGCGCGGCGACATGCTGCGCCACCTCACCGCGCCCGCCGCCGACTACAACCTGGTCTTCACCACCAACGGCATCGCCTGCACGAACGCGTCGGTGATCGCGGCGATCCAGGGCCACACCACCCTCGACGAGATCACCGACGACTCGCTCGAGCGCATCCGCCGCGCCCACCTCCTGCTGGCCATGTTCAACGCCTGGCAGCCCGGGGTGTTCGCGCTGTCGGGCTGGGACCTCGTCGGCATGCTGACGCTGCCGCAGGACTCCGTCGCCGAGCTGACCGGCACCGGCGACACCCGCTGGATCGAGCGCGGCGCGCACGACCTGCTCGACGTCGACCCCTCCGCCGAGCGGTCGGCCAGCGGCATCCCGCGCGGGCGCTCGCTCTACGGGTCGCTCCCGGCGCAGCTGCAGCAGGAGGACTCCTTCGTCACGCGGCTCAAGGCGCTGCTCGCCCTGCGGGCCGAGCACGGCATCGCGTCCGCTTCGCAGGTCGACGTCCCGGACGTCGCGCACCCCGGGATGCTCGTGCTGGTGCACCGCCTCGACGGCGGCGACCCCGCCCTCGAGGACGCGCTGCTGCAGGTGACCGTCCTGAACTTCACAGGGGAGCGGATCGAGGGCACCGTGCGCTCGGACTCGTTCACCCCGCGGATGAGCGTCGTCGACGCCCGCGACGGCGGCGAGATCGGCTGGGTCGACGACCTGCACAGCTTCGGCGTGTGGCTCAGCCCCTACAGCGGCCTGTTCCTGCTGCTGAAGCCGGGCACCCGGGAGGACGTCGCCGGGTGAGCGCGACGCCCGAGCCGACCGCGGTTCGCTTCGCGTGCCGCGGGTGCGGACTGGCCCTCACCGGGGTCCTGCGCGAGGTCGACCTGCCCGTGCCGACGGGGGAGCGGTCGTGGGACTCGCCGACCCCGCTGCTCGCGGCGGGCACCTTCGCCCTCGACGCCGACACCGGCGATGGCCAGACGGTGGCGCCCGTGGTCGTCCTGCACCCCGACGACCTCAGCGGCGTCGTTCCGCACCCCGACCGCGGCCGCAGCAGCGGGTGCTGCGGCCACGACGGCCTCGACGGCCCCAACCGGGTGTGCGGCGGCTGCGGCACCGAGGTGGCCACGCTGCGGGACGACTGCTGGGTGGGGTGGTCGAGCGTGCGGCTCGAGCCGGCCGGGGTGGTCCGCACCGCGTGAGTCGGCGGGTGGCGGCGCCCGGACAGCACGGAGCCCCGCGTCCCTGGGGGGAGCGGGGCTCTGCTGGTGTCCGAGGGGGGACTTGAACCCCCACGCCCGATAAAGGGCACTAGCACCTCAAGCTAGCGCGTCTGCCATTCCGCCACTCGGACGAGTGAACCGCGGGCCGTGGCCCGCGAGGCGGCGCCAACTCTAGCACCGGCACGACCCTGTCCCTCACCGGGTTCCGACCCGGCGGCGCGGGTAGCGTGCCGACCATGGCGGACGACACCACGACCGGCGGCACCTCGACCACGGCGCAGGACGAGGTGGTCGAGCTGTGCCGCGACCTGCTCACGATCGACACCTCCAACTACGGCGACGACTCCGGGCCGGGGGAGCGCAAGGCAGCCGAGTACGTGCTCGGACGCCTCGACGAGGTCGGGGTCGAGGCCGAGCTGGTCGAGTCCGAGCCCGGGCGCGCCAGCGTCGTGCTGCGGCTCGAGGGCGAGGACCCCGGGCGCGACGCGCTGCTGCTGCACGGGCACCTCGACGTCGTGCCCGCGCAGGCCGACGACTGGCAGCTCCCGCCGTTCGCGGGCGAGGAGCGCGACGACTGCCTGTGGGGCCGCGGGGCGGTCGACATGAAGGGGATGGACGCGATGATCCTCGCAACCGTCCGCCAGCTGGCCCGCGAGGGCCGCAAGCCCCCGCGCGACCTCGTGGTCGCGTTCTTCGCCGACGAGGAGGCCGGCGGCGGCAAGGGCGCGTCGTACCTGGTCGACCACCGGCCCGAGCTGTTCGAGGGCGTCACCGAGGCCGTGAGCGAGGTCGGCGGCTTCTCCATCGACGTCGACGGGCAGCGCTGCTACCTGCTGCAGACGGCCGAGAAGGGCATCGCGTGGCTGCGGCTCGTCGCGCACGGCCGCGCCGGGCACGGCAGCCAGGTGAACACCGACAACGCCGTCACCCGGCTCGCCGCCGCCGTCGGCCGGGTCGGCGCGCACGAGTGGCCGCTGGAGTGGACGCCCACGGTGCGCCAGTTCCTCGACGGCATCAGCGAGATCACCGGCGTCGAGCTCGACCCGTCCGACCCGCAGGAGCTGCTCGACAAGCTGGGCACCACGGCGCGCTGGGTCGGCGCCACGCTGCGCAACACCACGAACCCGACCGTCCTGGACGCCGGGTACAAGCACAACGTCATCCCCGGGACGGCGTCCGCGCTGCTCGACTGCCGCCCGCTCGCCGGGCACGAGGACGAGCTGATGGAGACCGTGCGCCGGCTCGCCGGCGACGGCGTCGACGTCGAGGTCGTGCACCGCGACACCTCGCTCGAGACCTCGTTCGACGGCCCGCTCAAGGACGCCATGGTCGACGCCGTCCTGGCCGAGGACCCCGGCGCGAAGGTGCTCCCGTACTGCCTGTCCGGCGGCACCGACAACAAGTCGATGAGCCGCCTCGGCATCACCGGCTACGGGTTCGCGCCGCTGAGACTGCCTGCGGGACTGGACTTCTCGGGCATGTTCCACGGCGTCGACGAGCGCGTGCCGCTCGACGCGCTGCAGTTCGGCACCCGCGTGCTCGACCGGTTCGTGCGCGCGTCCTGACGCCGCCGGCCCGGGCGGGTCAGACCGAGCGCTGGACGCGGATGATGCGGCGGCGCAGGGTGACCTTGCGGTGGCCGCCCCAGTAGAGGACGACCTCCGCGAGCTCCCAGCGCCCGTACTCGGCCTTCTCGGCGAGCAGCGCGCGCACCTCCGAGCGGGAGGTCGTGCGGGGGAGCGTGAGCACCTGGTACTCGTACTGCTTCGGGGCGCGCGTGGTCGCGGTCGGGGGAGGCGGCGTCATCCGCGGGCTCCGTTCATCCCTGCCATTGTGCCTCGCCGGGCGCTACGGTCGGGACCATGACGACCGATCCGCGTGCCGCCCTGGACCGGCTGGTCGACGCGCTCCAGGTGCACCTGGCCGCGTCGGCGGTGCGCCGCGGCTCGTCCGACCCCGCGGTGGTCGCCGCCTACGACACCCTGGCCGACGCCTTCGAGACCTACGACGAGGCGCTGTTCGACGCCTACGGCGAGACGACGCCGTTCGAGCTCTACGACGAGGACGAGGACGACGACGAGCTCGACGACGAGACCGACCCGGACGACCTCGAGGACGACGACGACACCGACGAGGACGACTTCGACGACCACGTCGACGACGAGCTCGAGGAGCGGATGAGCCCGTCCTGAGCCGGCGCCCGCGCGGTCGTCGGCGTCGTCAGCGGGGCGCGGAGACGTCGTCGAGCGCCTGCCGGATGGCGTCGGGCAGCACCAGGTCGTCGGCCGCGAGCGAGGCCCGCAGCTGGGCCGCGGTGCGGGCACCCACCACCACCGACGCGACGTCGGCGTGGTCGCGCGCCCACGCCAGCGCCACCTCCAGCGGCGTGGCATCCAGGCCCGTGGCCGCCGTGCAGACCGCCTCGACCACCTGCGCCTGCGCCGCACCCAGGTAGGGACGCACGAAGCCGGCGAAGTGCTCGCTGGCGGCGCGGGAGTCGGCCGGGGTGCCGTGGCGGTACTTGCCGGTCAGCACGCCGCGCCCGAGGGGCGACCAGCCGATGACGCCGGCACCGACGGCGCGCGCCGCCGGCAGCACCTCGCGCTCCACGTCGCGGGCGAGCAGCGACACCTCGACCTGGTCGACGACCACCGGCGCCGCGGGGGAGGCCTTCGCCGCGGCCAGGGCGAGCTGCCAGCCCGCGTGGTCGCCGACGCCGACGTAGCGCGCCATCCCGCGGCGCACGACGTCGTCGAGCGCGGCCAGCGTCTCCTCGACGGGGACACCCGGGTCGTGGGCCTGGACGAGGAACAGGTCGACGTGGTCGGTGCGCAGCCGGGAGAGCGAGGACTCCAGCGAGGCCAGCAGGTGCCGGCGCGAGGCGTCGACCACCCGCTCGCCGTCGTGGCGGCGCAGCCCCGCCTTGGTGGTGATCACCAGCTCGGACCGGTCGACGACCTCGCCGAGCAGCGACCCGAGGAGCTCCTCACCCGCACCACCGCCGTAGGTGGCGGCCGCGTCGACGAGCGTGCCGCCTGCCTCGACGAAGTCGGTGAGCTGCTCGCGCGCCTCGTGCTCGTCGGTGTCGCGGCCCCACATCATCGTGCCGAGGCCGAGCCGCGAGACGCGCAGGCCGCTGCGGCCCACCCGACGCTGCTCCACGGGGCACAGCGTAGGGCGCTGCCGCGGCGCCGTGCGGCAGGTCACGTCCGGGTGCCGCGGCGGCACCCCGTGCGCTCGTTACAGTTCCGGCCATGCGACTGGGACTGAACCTCGGCTACTGGGGTGCCGGCAACGACGCCGACAACCTCGCGCTGGCGCAGGAGGCCGACCGGCTCGGCTACGACTCCTGCTGGGCCGCCGAGGCGTACGGGTCCGACGCCGCCACGGTGCTCACCTGGGTGGCGGCGCAGACCCGCCGCATCGACGTCGGCTCGGCCGTGTTCCAGATCCCCGCGCGGTCGGCGGCGATGACCGCGATGACGGCCGCGACCCTCGACACCCTGTCCGGTGGGCGGTTCCGCCTCGGGCTCGGCGTCAGCGGCCCGCAGGTCTCCGAGGGCTGGCACGGCGTCCGCTTCGACAAGCCGCTCGGGCGCACGAAGGAGTACGTCGAGGTCGTCCGCACCGCGCTGGCGCGGCAGAAGGTCGCCTACGACGGCGAGCACATCGTGCTGCCGCTGCCGGACGGCCCGGGCAAGGCGCTGCGCCTCACCGTCCACCCCGTGCGCGAGCGGATCCCGGTGTACCTGGCCGCGGTCGGGCCGAAGAACCTCGAGCTCTGCGGACGCATCGCCGACGGCTGGCAGGGCATCTTCTTCAGCCCCGAGCACTCCGGCGCGACCGTCGACGCCCTGCGCGAGGGCCGTCGCCTCGGCGGCCACGACGGCGGTGCGGACGGCGCCGACCCGCTGGCGGGCTTCGACCTGATGACGTCGACGCCGGTGGTCGTCGGCGACGACCCGCGCGCGTGCGCCGACGAGCTGCGCGGCTACTACGCGCTCTACATCGGCGGGATGGGCAGCCGGGAGAAGAACTTCTACCACCGGCTCGCGACCCGGATGGGCTTCGGCGAGCAGGCCGACGAGGTGCAGGACCACTTCCTGGCCAAGCGGCACCGCGAGGCGATGGCGGCCGTGCCGTTCGAGATGATCGACGCCAGCTCGCTGCTCGGCACCCCCGACCGCATCGCCGCGCGCATCGGCTCCTACGCCGAGGCGGGCGTCACCACGCTGTCGGTCGTGACGATGGCGCCGACGCTGGGGGCGCGCCGCGAGGTGCTGCAGGTGACCCGCGACGCCGCCGACGCCGCAGGCGTGCTCGAGGCCGCCGACGTCGAGCCCACCGACGTCGAGCCCACCGACGTCGAGCCCGCCTGATGGGCTGGTTCGAGGCGCTCGTCCTGGGGCTGGTGCAGGGGCTCACCGAGTTCCTGCCGATCTCGTCGTCGGCGCACGTGTCGATCGTCGGCCAGTTCTTCGGCGGCGACGACCCCGGTGCGGCCTTCACCGCGATCACCCAGCTGGGCACCGAGACCGCGGTGCTCATCTACTTCCGCAAGGACATCGCCCGCATCGTCCGGGCGTGGTGCCTGGCGCTGGTCGGGCGGCTGCCGCGCAGCGACCCGGACGCACGGATGGGCTGGCTGGTGATCATCGGGTCGGTGCCGATCGTGGTGCTCGGCCTGCTGCTGCAGGACTCGATCGAGTCGACCTTCCGCAACCTGTGGCTGACGGTCGCGATGCTCGCCGGCTTCGCCCTCGTCATCGGGTTCGTCGACAGCCGCGCCCGCACCGTGCGCGAGCTCGACTCGCTCACCTGGAGGCACGGCCTGCTCTACGGCCTGGCCCAGTGCCTGGCGCTGGTGCCCGGCGTCTCCCGCTCGGGCGGCACGATCGCCGCCGGTCTGGCGATGGGCTACACCCGCGAGGCCGCCGCGAGGTACTCGTTCCTGCTCGCGATCCCCGCCGTGCTCGGGTCGGGCGCCTACCAGCTGACGAAGATCGCCGACGACCCCGTGCAGCCCGCGTGGGGGCCGATCGCGCTGGCGACCCTCGTGGCCTTCGGCGTCGGGTACGCCGTGATCGCCTGGCTGCTGCGGTACATCAGCACCCACGACTTCCGCCCGTTCGTGGTCTACCGGCTCGCGCTGGCGGCCGTCGTGGCCGTGCTCCTGCTCACCGGGGTGCTCGAGGCCGTGCCCGCCGCAGCGGGCTGACCCGGCGGACGGCGGCGGGTCAGAGCCAGCCGGTGCGGCGGAACGTCGCGTACAGCAGACCGGAGACCGTCACCATCAGGGCGAGCGCGGCCGGGTAGCCCCAGACCTGCGGCAGCTCCGGCATGTGCTCGAAGTTCATGCCCCAGATGCCGGCGAGCATCGTGGGCACGGCGGCGATCGCGACCCAGGCCGAGATCTTGCGCATGTCGGCGTTCTGCTGCACCGAGACCTGCGCGAGGTGCGCCGACAGCACGTCGGTGAGCAGCCGGTCGTACGACTCCACGTGGTCGACCACCCGCGCGAGGTGGTCGAGGATGTCGGCGAAGAACGGCCGCGCGGACGGCGCCACGTACGCCACCTCGTCGCGGGCGAGCCGGCGCGCCGGCTCGAGCAGCGGTTGCGCGGCCCGCTTGAACTCCAGCACCTCGCGCTTGAGCCGGTAGATCGTCGCCGCGTCCGTGCCGCGGTCGCCCGCGAACACGTCGGCCTCGATCCGGTCGAGGTCGTCCTGCAGCTCGCCCTCGATGCGGGTGTAGCCGTCGACCACCGCGTCCATCACCGCGTAGAGCACCGCACCGGGGCCGTGCGCCAGCTGCTCGGGGCTCTCCTCGATGTCGCGGCGCACGTTCGTCAGCGGCACGCCCTCGCCGCGACGCACCGTCACCACGAAGCGGTCGCCGAGGAAGACCATGATCTCGCCGGTCTCGACGTCGGAGGTCGCCTCGATGTAGCGCAGCGTCTTCAGCACCAGGAAGGCCGAGCGCTTGTACACGTCGAGCTTCGGCCGCTGGTGGCCCGTCACGGCGTCCTCGACGGCGAGCGGGTGCAGCCCGAGCTCGTCCGCGACCCGCTCGAACTCCTCGTAGGTCGGCTCCTTCATGCCGATCCAGATGAAGCCGTCGTCCTCGGCGCGTCGCGCGGCCAGCTCGTCGGAGAAGTCGGCGCACGGACGCCGCTGCCCACCGCTGTACGAGGCGACGTCGACGATCACGCCGCCAGTGTGGCCCTCCCGACCGCGGCCGGCCCGCGCGACGCGCCTACCCTGGGCTCGTGCCGACCCTACTGCTCGTGCGCCACGGGCGCACCGGGGCCAACACGGCCGGCGTGCTCGCCGGCCGTGCCCCGGGGACCACGCTCGACGACCACGGACGCGGCCAGGCGGTCGCGCTGGCCGAGCGGCTCGACCCGCTGCCGCTCGTCCGGGTCGTGGCGAGCCCGCTCGAGCGCACGGTGGCGACGGCCGCGGCGCTCGTCGGGCGCGGCGGCACCCGCGCCGTCCCGCGGCCCGAGGTGGTCATCGACGAGGGCCTCACCGAGTGCGACTACGGCGACTGGACCGGCCGCGCCCTCAAGGACCTCGCCAAGGAGCCGGTCTGGTCGACCGTGCAGCAGCGGCCGTCCGCGGCGGTGTTCCCCGGCGGCGAGGGCCTGGCCGACGTGCAGCACCGCGCGGTGGCGGCGGTGAGGCGCCACGACGCCGAGGTCGAGGCCGAGCACGGGCCGCACGCGATCTGGGTGGCCGTGAGCCACGGCGACGTGATCAAGGCGGTGCTCGCCGACGCCCTCGGCCTGCACCTCGACGGCTTCCAGCGCATCGTCGTCGACCCGTGCTCGGTGTCGGTGGTGCGCTACGCGCCGCTGCGGCCGTTCGTCCTGGCCACCAACGGCGACGGCAGCGGGCTCGGCTCGCTCGTCGTCCCGCCGAAGCGCCGACGCCGCAAGCCGTCGTCCGACGCGGCCGTGGGTGGCGGCGCCGGGACCGGCGACTAGGCTCCGAGCATGCCTGGCATGGTCTACGACTACGACCCGCCGGACCGGTTCGTCGCCGGCACCGTCGGTGAACCCGGCAGCCGCACCTTCTTCCTGCAGGCACGCGGTTCCGGCGCGCTCACCAGCGTGGCGCTCGAGAAGGCGCAGGTGGCGGCGCTGGCCGAGCGGGTCGAGGAGCTGCTCGACGAGGTGCTGCGCCGCACCGGCGGCGACCCGGCCGTCCCGGCCCTCGCACCGGCCGACACCGAGGACCTCGGGCCGCTCGACACCCCGATCGACGAGGACTTCCGCGTCGGGACGATGTCGCTCGTCTGGGACGGCGAGCGCGACCGGGTGGTCATCGAGTGCTTCGAGGAGGGCGAGGACGCCGACGACGAGGACGACGACGTCCCGGCCGGCACGGGCGGCGACCGCCAGGTGCTGCGCGTCTCGCTGACCGGTTCGGGTGCACGGGCTTTCGCGAAGCGGGCCCTCGCCGTCGTCGCTGCCGGGCGGCCGCCGTGCCCGTTCTGCACCGAGCCCCTCGACCCGTCAGGCCACGTCTGCCCGCGGGCGAACGGGTACCGCCGCTGAGCACCGACCCCGCCACCGGCCCGGCGCTCCCGTCGCTGCTCGAGGGCGACCTCGACGTCGTCGGCCGGCTGGCCGACGCCTCGAACGCGACGCTGTTCGCGACCCTCGGCCCGCAGGAGCTGCCGGTCGTCTACAAGCCCGCAGCGGGCGAGCGCCCGCTCGGGGACTTCCCGCGCGGCACGCTGCACCGCCGCGAGGTGGCGACGTACCTGCTCGACGACGCGCTCGGGTTCGGCGTCGTGCCCGAGACGGTGCTGCGCGACGGGCCGTTCGGGCTCGGGAGCGTGCAGCGCTGGGTCGGCCCGCTGCCCGGCGAGCCGGTCGAGCCGGGCGCCGGCGTGGTCGACGTCGTCGAGGCCGGTGACCTCGACGACGACGGCCCCCGGCACGGGTGGAAGGTCGTGGTCGAGGCCTACGACGAGCGTGGCAACGAGGTCGTGCTCTGCCACGCCGACGACGACCGGCTGGCGGCGATGGCCGTCCTCGACACGCTGGCGAACAACGCCGACCGCAAGGGCGGTCACGTGCTCGACGCGGGGGAGGGGCGCCTGGCGGGCGTCGACCACGGGCTCACCTTCCACACCGAGCGCAAGCTCCGCACCGTGCTGTGGGGGTGGTCCGGGGAGCCCGTGCCCGAGCCGCTGCTGGCCGCCGTCGAGCGCGTCCACGGCGCCCTGGCCGACGACCTCGGCGAGCGTCTCGGCGAGCTGCTCGACGACGACGAGGTCGCGGCGCTGCGCCGCCGCTGCCACGTCCTGCTGCGCACGGGCCTGTTCCCGCAGCGCCGCGGCGACGGGCCGACCATCCCGTGGCCGGCGTTCTGACAGCGGTCGTTAGGCTCGGCCGGTGATCTCCTGGCCCGCGCCCGAGGTGCCCGCCGTCCCCGGGCAGGGGCTGCCCGTCCGCCTGCACGACACCTCGACCGGCGGCACCCGGCCGACCGTCCCGGGCGAGGTGGCCACGATGTACGTCTGCGGCATCACGCCCTACGACGCGACGCACCTCGGGCACGCCGCCACCTACGTCGCCTTCGACCTGCTGAACCGGGCGTGGCGCGACGCGGGGCACCGGGTGCGCTACGTGCAGAACGTCACCGACGTCGACGACCCGCTGCTCGAGCGGGCGACCGCCACCGGCGTCGACTGGCGCGACCTCGCCGAGCGCGAGGTCGCCCTGTTCCGCGAGGACATGACGGCGCTCGGCGTCCTGCCGCCGGACGAGTACCTCGGTGCGGTCGAGACCATCCCGCTCGTGGTGCGCGCGGTCGGCCGGCTCACGCGGGCCGGAGCCGCGTACCCCGTGCAGGCCGACGGCGACGGGCCCGACACCTACTTCGCGATCGGCAGCGACGACCGCTTCGGTGCCGTGTCGAACCTCGACCGCGACACGATGCTGACGGTGTTCGCCGAGCGCGGCGGCGACCCCGACGTGCCCGGCAAGCGCGACCCGCTCGACCCTCTGCTGTGGCGCGCTGCCCGCGAGGGCGAGCCCAGCTGGGACGGCGGCGACCTCGGGCCCGGCCGCCCCGGCTGGCACATCGAGTGCATCGCGATCGCGCTCGAGCACCTCGGGTCGCCGATCGACGTGAACGGCGGCGGCTCCGACCTCGCCTTCCCGCACCACGAGATGGGCGCCTCGCACGCGCACGTCCTGACCGGCGACTGGCCGTTCGCACGCAGCTACACCCACGCCGGCATGGTCGGGCTCGACGGCGAGAAGATGAGCAAGTCCAAGGGCAACCTGGTGCTGGTGTCGCGGCTGCGCGCCGACGGCGTGCACCCGATGGTCGTCCGGCTGGCGCTGCTGGCGCACCACTACCGCTCGGACTGGACGTTCGACACCGACCCGGACGACGGCGACCTCGCGCGCGCCCAGCGGCGGTTCGACCGGTGGTTCGCCGCGTTCGCCGGCAACGGCGGCCCCTCGCCGGACGCCACCGTGCAGGCCGTCCGGGAGGCCCTGGCCGACGACCTCGACGCGCCCCGCGCGCTGGAGGCCATCGACCGCTGGGCCGAGACCGCCCTCACCCGCGGCGGCGACGACCCCGCCGGCCCCGGCATCGTGTCCCGCGCCGCCAACGCCCTCCTGGGCGTCCGCTTCTGAGCTGCTCGTTCACCACGTTCAGTTGGTGATCGCCTCCCGAACGTGGCGTGCGAGCCACGTGAAGCAGGTGCTCGCCTCGCTATGTCCGGGATCAGGCGCCGGCGGCACGATGATGGCCCGATGACCGGCGGCCGCGGTCCGATCCGGCCGCTGCCCTCGCACACACCTCGGCGGTCGGCACAGGTCTCGAAGAGCCTGTGCGACCGCGAACCTGTGTGCGGTCGACGCGCGACGGCTCAGCTGCAGTGACGCGGTCGTGGGTCGAACTTCGCGAGGCCGACACCCACCTCACTGGGCGTGCACGCCACGTTCGGTAGGCGCTCACCTACTGAACGTGGTGAACGAACACCGCTACTTGTCGTCGCGGCGGCGCAGGTAGCGCTCGAACTCGCGCGCGATGGCCTCGCCGGACGCCTCGGGGAGCTCGGCGGCGTCCTTGGCCTCCTCGAGCTGGCGGACGTACTCGGCGATCTCCTCGTCCTCGCTCGCCAGCTCGTCGACGCCGTGCTCCCACGCCTCGGCCTCCTCGACCAGGTCGCCGAGCGGCAGCGTGAGCTGCACCAGCTCCTCGACGCGGGACAGCAGCGCCAGCACGGCCTTGGGCGAGGGCGGCTGGCCGACGTAGTGGGGGACCGCCGCCCACAGCGACAGCGCCGGCAGCCCGCGCCGGGTGGCGACGTCCTGCAGCACGCCGACGATGCCCGTGGGGCCCTCGTAGGTCGACTTCTGCAGGGCGAGGCGCTCGAGCAGCTCGGGGTCGTCCGAGGTCGTGGTGACCGGGATCGGCCGGGTGTGCGGCACGTCGGCCAGCAGCGCCCCGAGCGTGATCAGGGTCGAGGCGTCGTGCTTGACGAGGTGGCCGAGCACCTCGTCGGTGTACCTGCGCCAGCGCATCGACGGCTCGATGCCCCGCACGAGGACGACGTCGCGGTCCGAGCCCGCGGGCCTGGCCCAGCTCAGCCGGGTGGCCGGCCAGGTGATCCGGCGGCGGCCGTCGGGCTCGAGCGACACCTGCGGCCGGGTGACCTGGAAGTCGTGGTACTCCTCGGGGTCGATCGCCACCAGCGGCTGGGCGTCCCACACCTCGTGCAGGTGCGCCAGGGCGCCGCTCGCCGCCTCGGCCGCGTCGTTCCACCCCTCGAACGCCGCGAGCACGATCGGGTCGCGCAGCTGGGGCTCGCTCATCGCCGGTCCTCCACCTCTCCACCCTACGGTCCGGGGCCCCGCCCGGGTCGCACGGCGGGGCGTGTCAGTCGTCGGGCGTGTACCCGAGGTTGGGCGACAGCCAGCGCTCGGCCTCGGCGAGCGTCCAGCCCTTGCGCTCGGCGTAGTCGGCGACCTGGTCGCGCCCGAGGCGACCCACCACGAAGTACTGCGAGTCGGGGTGCGAGAAGTACCAGCCGCTCACCGAGGCGCCGGGCCACATCGCCATGCTCTCGGTGAGCTCGATGCCGGTGTTGGCCTGCACGTCGAGCAGGCGCCACAGCGTCTGCTTCTCGGTGTGGTCGGGGCACGCCGGGTACCCGGGCGCGGGACGGATGCCGCGGTACCGCTCCTGGACGAGCTCGGTGTTCGGCATCCGCTCGTCGGGCGCGTAGCCCCAGTGCTGGCGGCGCACGCGCTCGTGCATCCGCTCCGCGAACGCCTCGGCGAGCCGGTCGGCCAGCGACTCGAGCAGGATCGCGCTGTAGTCGTCGAGCTCGGCCTTGAACGCCGCGACCCGCTCCTGCGACCCCAGCCCGGCCGTCACGGCGAAGCCGCCCACGTAGTCGTGCAGCCCGGTCTCGCGGGGGGCGACGTAGTCGGCGAGGCTGCGGTTCGGCACGCCCTCGCGGTGCCTGCCCTGCTGCCGCAGCTGGTGCAGCACCGCCACCGGCTCGCCGCGCCGCTCGTCCGCGTAGACGCGGATGTCGTCGCCGTCGGCGTCGGCCGGGAAGAACCCGATCACCGCGGACGCCCGCAGCCAGCGCTCGTCGACGACGCGGTCGAGCATCGCCTGCGCGTCGTCCCACAGCCGCCGGGCCGCCTCGCCGGTCGCGGGGTTGTTGAGGATGTCGGGGTAGCGGCCCTTCATCTCCCACGAGTTGAAGAACGGCTGCCAGTCGATGTACTCGCGCAGCTCGCCGAGCGGGTAGTCGTGGAAGGTGCGCACGTACTGCGCGAGCTTCTCGTCGCGGTGGTCGAAGGTGGGGCCCTCGTGCACGTCGCGGGCCTGCTGGGCCAGCATCCGCGGACGGGGCGGACGGTAGGCGTCCCAGTCGATCGGGCTGCGCGCCGCCTGCGCCTCGGTGAACGGCAGCAGCGCCCGGCCGTCCTGCTTGGCCGCGTGCCGCTCGCGCAGCGAGGCGTAGTCGGCCGCGACCTGCTCGAGCAGCGCCGGGCGGCGCTCGTCCGAGAGCAGCTGCGACACCACGGGCACCGACCGCGACGCGTCCTTCACCCAGACCACAGGACCGCTGTAGCGCGGGGCCACCTTCACCGCGGTGTGCGCCCGCGAGGTGGTGGCCCCGCCGATGAGCAGCGGCAGGTCGAGGCCGAGCCGCTCGAGCTCGACGGCGAAACCGACCATCTCGTCGAGCGACGGGGTGATCAGGCCCGAGAGCCCGATGACGTCGGCCTTGTGCTCCTTGGCGGCGTCGAGGATCTTCTGCGCCGGCACCATGACGCCGAGATCGACCACGTCGTAGTTGTTGCACTGCAGCACGACGCCCACGATGTTCTTGCCGATGTCGTGCACGTCGCCCTTGACCGTGGCCAT
The DNA here is from genome assembly GCF_054777815.1 of Angustibacter speluncae. Lineage (NCBI taxonomy): Bacteria > Bacillati > Actinomycetota > Actinomycetes > Kineosporiales > Kineosporiaceae > Angustibacter > Angustibacter speluncae. The sequence continues at coordinate 106,959 of NZ_BAAHAF010000086.1, forward strand.
GACGATCTTGCCCTTGGCCTTCTCGACGTCACCGGGCTTCTTCTCCGCCTCGATGAAGGGGATCAGGTAGGCGACGGACTTCTTCATCACGCGCGCCGACTTCACCACCTGCGGCAGGAACATCTTGCCGGCGCCGAACAGGTCGCCCACGACGTTCATGCCGTCCATGAGCGGGCCCTCGATCACCTCGATGGTGCGGCCGCCACGCGACTCGACCTCGGCCCGCAGCTCCTCGGTGTCGGCCTCGACGAACGCGTCGATGCCCTTGACGAGCGCGTGCGAGATGCGCTCCGCCACAGGCAGGGACCGCCACTCCTCGGCGTCGGCCTCGACGACCTCGCCGGTGCGGTTGTACTTCTCGGCGATCTCGAGCAGCCGCTCGGCGGCGTCGGGACGGCGGTTCAGCACGACGTCCTCGATGCGCTCGCGCAGCTCGGGCTCGACCTGGTCGTAGACCACGAGGGCACCGGCGTTGACGATGCCCATGTCGAGACCGGCCTCGATGGCGTGGAACAGGAAGACCGCGTGGATCGCCTCGCGCACCGGGTTGTTGCCGCGGAACGAGAAGCTGACGTTCGAGATGCCCCCGGACACCTTGGCGCCGGGCAGGTTCTGCTTGATCCAGCGGGTGGCCTCGATGAAGTCCTTGCCGTAGGTGGCGTGCTCCTCGATGCCGGTGGCCACGGCGAAGACGTTCGGGTCGAAGATGATGTCCTCGGCCGGGAAGCCGACCTCGTCGACCAGGATCCGGTAGGCGCGGCCGCAGATCTCCTTGCGCCGCTCGAGGTCGTCGGCCTGCCCCTGCTCGTCGAAGGCCATCACGACGGCGGCTGCGCCGTACTTGCGGCACAGCCGCGCGTGCTCGCGGAAGGGCTCCTCGCCCTCCTTCAGCGAGATCGAGTTCACCACCGGCTTGCCCTGGACGTTCTTCAGGCCGGCCTCGATGACCTCCCACTTCGAGGAGTCGACCATCACCGGGACGCGGCTGATGTCGGGCTCGCTCGCGACCAGCTTGAGGAAGCGGTCCATCGCGGCGACGCCGTCGATCATCCCCTCGTCCATGTTCACGTCGATGACCTGCGCGCCGGCGACCACCTGCTGCGCGGCGACCGACAGCGCGGTGTCGTAGTCGCCGTCCCGGATCAGGTTGCGGAACCGGGCCGAGCCGGTGATGTTCGTGCGCTCGCCCACGTTCACGAACAGCGAGCTGTCGTCGACGGTGAACGGCTCGAGGCCGCCGAGCCGCAGCGCCGGCGGCACCTCGGCCGGCTCGCGCGGCGCCAGGCCCTCGACCGCCCCGGCGATCGCGGCGATGTGCTCGGGGGTGGTGCCGCAGCAGCCGCCGACCAGGTTGACGAAGCCCGCCTCCGCGAACTCCTTGACCACGGCGGCGGTCTCGTCCGGCTGCTCGTCGTACTCGCCGAAGGCGTTCGGCAGACCCGCGTTCGGGTAGCAGGACACGAACGAGTCGGCGACGCGCGACATCTCGGCGATGTACGGCCGCATCTCGGTGGCACCGAGGGCGCAGTTCAGGCCGATCGCGATCGGCCGCACGTGCCGCACGGACGCCCAGAACGCCTCGGTCACCTGACCGCTCAGCGTGCGGCCGGACGCGTCGGTGATGGTGCCCGAGACCACGACCGGCCAGCGCCGGCCCTCCTGCTCGAAGAGCGTCTCGAGGGCGAAGATCGCGGCCTTGGCGTTCAGCGTGTCGAAGACGGTCTCGACGAACAGCAGGTCGGACCCGCCGTCGACCAGCCCGCGCGCCGCCTCCAGGTACGCGGCCACGAGCTCGTCGAACGAGACGTTGCGGGCGCCCGGGTCGTTGACGTCGGGGGAGATGGACGCGGTGCGCGTCGTGGGTCCCAGCGCCCCTGCCACGTAGCGGGGCCGGTCCGGGGTGCGGGCGGTGGCGGCGTCGGCCTCGCGGCGCGCCAACCGGGTCGACTCGAGGTTGAGCTCGTAGGCGAGCTCCTGCATGCCGTAGTCGGACAGCGAGATCGCGTTCGCGTTGAAGGTGTTCGTCTCGATGACGTCGGCGCCGGCGTCGAGGTACTCGCGGTGGATGCCGGCGATGATCTCGGGCTGGGTCAGCGTGAGCAGGTCGTTGTTGCCGACCAGGTCGCTCGGCCAGTCGGCGAACCGCTCGCCCCGGTACCCGGCCTCGTCGGGCCGGTCGCGCTGGATGGCCGTGCCCATCGCGCCGTCGAGGACGAGGATGCGCGAGCGCAGGGCGGCCGACAGCTCCTCGGTGGCGTCGGGGCGCCGGTCCGCGGTCGTGGTCGGCTCGCTGGGTTCGCTCACGCGGGCTCCTCGGGTGGTCGGTGCCGTGCACGGGCGTGCGGGGGTGCACAGGCGGCAACAGCCGTCCAAGTATGGATCTTCCGCGCGCCGCTGCGGTCCACGGGTCGGGCGCGCCGGGGGCGCCGGCACCCGGTCCCGTACCGTCGTGGCGTGCCCGCCCCGCTGCCGTCCGCCGTGCTCTGGGACATGGACGGCACCCTCGTCGACACCGAGCCGGCGTGGATCGAGGCCGAGTACGCCCTGGTCGCCGAGCACGGCGACCACTGGGACGACCACCTCGCGCACAGCCTCGTGGGCAACCCGCTGCTGGTGTCGGCCGAGGTGCTGCGCGACGAGGGCGGCGTCCGGCTCGAGGCGCACGCCGTGGTCGAGCGGCTCATGGGGCACGTCGTCGAGCGGGTGCTGCACGACCCGCCGTGGCGCCCCGGTGCGCGCGACCTGCTGGACGAGCTGGCCGGGCACGGCGTCCCGCAGGCGATGGTGACGATGTCGTGGACGCCCCTCGCCGACGCCCTCGTCGGCCAGCTGCCCACCGGCCTGCTCGCGACGGTGGTGACCGGCGACGAGGTCACCCACGGCAAGCCGCACCCGGAGCCGTACCTCACCGCGCTGCGGCGGCTGTCGCCCCTCGGCGTCGACCCCGCCAGGGCCCTCGCGGTCGAGGACTCGCCCACCGGTCTGGCGTCGGCCGAGGCGGCGGGCCTGCGCACGCTCGCGGTGCCCCACGTGGTGCCCGTGCCGGCCGCTCCCGGGCGCACCGTGCTGCCCTCGCTGGAGGGCGTCCGCGCCGCCGACCTGCTCGCCCTCGTCGGGCTCGGGACGACCGCGGACGCGTGACCGCGGGGCGCGGAGCCCGTGACCGAACCGTGACGTCACCGTGTCCCACCCCGTGGTCTGCCACCGGCCATCTCGCACTATGGTCAACCCGCCGCCCGGACCGGGACGGCGACGTCCGGCGAGCCGGAAAGAGCTGGCTCGCCCTGCTGGATGAGGTGAACGATGCGACTTCGCAGCACCGGAACCCGAGGCCGTGCGGCCCGGGTCCTCGCTGTGGTGGCGGTGGCCGGGCTGGCGCTGTCGGCCTGCGCCCAGAGCGAGCGGGACACCGGCGGCGGTGGCGAGGGCGGTGGCGAGGAGGCGGCCGGCGGCACCTTCGTGTTCGCCGCCTCGTCCGACCCCGGCATGCTCGACCCCGCGTTCGCGAGCGACGGCGAGACCTTCCGCGTCGCCCGCCAGATGTACGAGGGCCTCGTGGGCACCGAGCCGGGCACGGCCGACCCCGCCCCGCTGCTGGCGAAGAGCTGGACCCAGAGCGAGGACGGCCTGAGCTACACCTTCGAGCTGGAGGAGGGCGTCAAGTTCCACGACGGCACCGACTTCAACGCCGACGCCGTCTGCGCCAACTTCGACCGCTGGTACAACTGGACCGGTCTCCTGCAGTCGCAGAACCTCTCGTACTACTACCAGTCGCTGTTCAAGGGCTTCGCCGAGTCCGAGGACCCGGCCCTGCAGGGCGGCATCTACGGCGGCTGCGAGGCGGCCTCCGACGCCGAGGTCACCATCTCGCTGACCAAGCCGTTCGCCGCCTTCGTGCAGGCGCTGTCGCTGCCGGCGTTCTCGATGCAGAGCCCGACCGCGATGGAGGAGTACGACGCCGACAACGTCGAGGGCACCGAGGACGACCCGCGGTTCAGCGCCTACGCCACCGAGCACCCGACCGGCACCGGCCCGTTCGTGTTCGACTCGTGGGAGCGCGGGCAGAGCGTGACGCTCAAGCGCAACGACGACTACTGGGGCACGAAGGCCCAGCTCGACACGGTCATCATCCAGACCATCTCCGACGCGCAGGCGCGCGTGCAGGCGCTCAAGGCCGGCGAGATCGACGGCTACGACCTGGTCGCGCCCGGTGACGTCGAGGGCCTGGAGTCCGAGGGCTTCCAGATCGTCAACCGCCCCGCCTTCAACATCCTGTACCTGGGCATGAACCAGAAGGTCGCCCCGCTGAACGACCCGAAGGTCCGCCAGGCGATCGCGTACGCGATCGACAAGGAGGCCGTCATCTCCCAGTCGCTGCCCGAGGGCACCACGCCCGCGACGCAGTTCATCCCGGAGACGGTGAACGGCTACAACTCCGACGTCACCACCTACGACTACGACCCCGAGATGGCCAAGCAGCTGCTGGCCGAGGCCGGTGCGACCGGCGCGACGATCGAGTTCAACTACCCGACCGGCGTCTCGCGGCCGTACATGCCGAGCCCCGAGGACACCTACGTGGCCATCAAGGCCCAGCTCGAGGCCGTCGGCCTGGTCGTCACCCCGACCGCGGACAAGTGGAACCCCGAGTACCTGGACAAGATCCAGGGCAGCGAGGCCCACGGCATCCACCTGCTCGGGTGGACCGGTGACTACAACGACACCGACAACTTCCTCGGCGTCTTCTTTGGCAAGGCGAGCAACGAGTGGGGCTTCGACAACCCGGAGCTGTTCTCGGCGCTCGAGGAGGCCCGCGGCCTGCCGACCATCGACGAGCAGACCCCGGCGTACGAGGCCATCAACGAGCAGGTGATGGAGTTCCTGCCCGGCGTCCCGCTGGCCAGCCCGGTCCCGTCGCTGGCGTTCGCGCCCGGCGTCGAGGGCTACTCGGCCAGCCCGGTGCAGGACGAGGTCTGGAACGAGGTCACGGTCAGCGACGACTGACCCGACCCCTGACCAGGCTGTTCCTGCCCACCAGGTGATCAACGGGGTGCCCCGGCCGCGGCCGGGGCACCCCGCACCCCTGACCGGACGGTCCACCCCACCGGGGTGGGCGTCGTCCCGAGAGGGAGCCCTCGCGTGCTGAGATTCGTCCTGCGCCGGCTGCTGCTGCTCGTCCCCGTGCTGATCGGGCTGTCGGTGCTGCTGCTGCTCTGGGTGCACGCCCTGCCGGGTGAGCCAGCCCGCGCGCTGCTGGGGGAGCGCGCCACCGACCAGTCGATCGCGACGGTCAACCGGCTCTACGGCTTCGACCGCCCGCTGCACGAGCAGTACGTCACCTACGTCGGCGCGCTGCTGCAGGGCGACTTCGGCAGCAGCTCGCGCACCGGCCAGCCGGTGCTCGCCACGTTCCTCGAGCGGTTCCCCGCCACGATCGAGCTGTCGGTCGCGGCGCTGCTGTTCGCGGTCGTCGTCGGCGTCCCGCTCGGCTACGCCGCGGCCCGCCGCCACGGCACCGCCGTCGACTCGCTCGTCGTCAGCGGCTCGCTGCTGGGCGTGGTCGTGCCCGTGTTCTTCCTGGCCTACCTGCTCAAGCTGGTGTTCGCGGTCGGGCTCGACGTGCAGCTCGGCCCGCTGAACCTCGCCGACCTCGCGTTCCTGCCCACGGCGGGACGCCAGGACGCGCGCATCGACGCGACGCACGTCACCAACTTCTACGTGCTCGACGGCATCCTCACCCGCGAGTGGGACGCCGCCTGGGACGCCGTCCTGCACCTCGTGCTGCCCGCGCTGGCGCTCGGCACGATCCCGCTGGCGATCATCGTCCGCATCACCCGGGCCTCGGTGCTCGAGGTGCTGGGCGAGGACTACGTGCGCACCGCGCGGGCCAAGGGCCTGGCCCGCGGCCTGATCTCGCGCCGGCACGTGCTGCGCAACGCGCTGCTGCCGGTGGCCACGACGATCGGCCTGCAGACCGGCCTGCTGCTGTCGGGCGCCGTCCTGACCGAGACGGTCTTCGCCTTCAACGGCATCGGCGAGTACCTCTTCCAGGCGATCAGCTCGCTCGACTTCGCGGTGCTGCAGGGCTTCATCCTGTTCATCGCGCTCGTCTACGCGCTGGTGAACCTCGTCGTCGACCTCAGCTACGGGATCATCGACCCGAGGGTGCGTGTGTCATGAGCATGATCGAGCAGTCCGGCGGTCCGCAGTCCGCGGGCCAGGCGCTCGGCGAGCTGCCCGCCGCCGGCGGGGAGGACGAGCGGGGCACCAGCCTGCTCAAGGGCGCGATGCAGCGCCTCGTGCGCAACCCGGTCGCCATCCTCGGCGCCCTGATCGTGCTCGCCTTCATCCTGGTCGCCGTGTTCGCCGACCTGATCGCCCCGTACGACCCGGCGGGAGCGCAGTGGGGCAACCAGATCACGCCGAGCAGCGTCCCCGGCCCGTCGGACGAGCACCTGCTCGGCCTCGACTCCTTCGGCTCCGACCTGTTCACCCAGCTCGTGCACGGGGCCCGGCAGAGCCTGGTGATCGGCGTCGTGTCGACGGCGGTCGGCCTGTTCTTCGGCACCCTGCTCGGCCTGGCCAGCGGCGCGTTCGGCGGCTGGGTCGACACGCTGCTCATGCGCGGGGTCGACATCATGCTGTCGATCCCGTCGCTGCTGATGGCGGTGAGCATCGCGGCGCTGCTGAGCCCCCAGATGAGCCGCCTCGAGCCGTCGCTGGGCAGCTGGGTGCTCGGGCTGCCGCTGATGATCGCGATCGCGGTCGTGCAGGTGCCGATCTTCGCGCGGCTGCTGCGCGGGTCGCTGCTCGCCCAGCGCAACGCCGACTACGTCCTCGCCTCGGTCTCGCTCGGCCTGCGTCGGCGCACCGTCGTGATGAGCCACATGCTGCCCAACTCGCTCGGCCCGGTCATCGTGCAGGCCACCCTCGTGCTGGCCACCGCGATCATCGAGGTCGCGGCGCTGTCGTACCTGGGCCTGGGTGCCCCGGATCCGACCGTCGCCGAGTGGGGGCGCATGCTGGTGAAGGCGCAGAGCCGCCTCGAGACCGACCCCCAGCTCGCGCTGTGGCCCGGCGCCTGCATCGCCGTCACCGCCCTCGGCTTCACGCTGCTGGGCGAGGCCCTGCGCGAGGCCCTCGACCCGAAGTTCCGGAGGTGAACCCGGTGAGCACCGACGTCACCGACCTCGACCCCGGACGCGTGGAGCCCGAGCGCTCCGGCGGTCCGCTCCTCGACGTGCGCGACCTCACGGTGCGCTTCACCCGGCGCGGCCGGCCGGACGTGCGCGCCGTCGACGGCGTCTCGTTCTCGGTCCGTCCGGGCCAGGTGGTCGGCCTGGTCGGCGAGTCCGGCAGCGGCAAGTCGGTCACCTCGCTGGCCGTGATGGGCCTGCTGCCGAGCCGCGGCGTGCAGGTCGAGGGCGAGGTCCGCTTCGGCGGCCGCGACCTGCTGACGGCGTCCGACCGCGAGCTCGCGCGGATGCGCGGCAGCGACATGGCGATGGTGTTCCAGGACCCCATGACCTCGCTGAACCCCGTGGTGCCGGTGGGCACCCAGGTGACCGAGGTGCTGCGCACGCACACCGACCTCGACCGGTCGGCGGCGCGCGAGGAGGCCGAGGACCTGCTGCGCCGGGTCGGCATCCCCGACCCGCGCCGGCGGCTGTCGGAGTACCCGCACCAGCTCTCGGGCGGGATGCGCCAGCGCGCGATGATCGCCATCGCGCTGGCCTGCAAGCCGCGGCTGCTCATCGCCGACGAGCCCACCACCGCGCTCGACGTCACCATCCAGGCGCAGGTGCTCGAGCTGCTGCGGCAGCTGGTGAAGGAGACCGGCACCGCGATGATCATGATCACCCACGACCTCGGCGTCGTCGCCGGGCTCTGCGACGAGGTGAACGTGATGTACGCCGGCCGGGTCGTCGAGAACGCCTCGCGCACAGAGCTGTTCGGCGTCCCACGGCACCGGTACACCGAGGGGCTGCTGGCCTCGATCCCGCGGCTCGACCAGCCGCGCGGCGAGAAGCTGCGGCCCATCCCCGGCACGCCGCGCGACACCGTCCCGTGGTCGGTGAAGTGCGCGTTCGCGCCGCGCTGCCCGCACGAGGTCGAGGCCTGCAGCGAGCCGGGCCTGGCGCTGCGTCCCGACCCGCAGCGGCCCGGCCACCTGGTGCGGTGCGCCAACCCGGCCGACGTCGCGCAGGCCGCACCGCACCCGGACGCCGTCCCCGCCCCGAGGAAGGACCTGCGGTGAGCACCCCCGACCTGAGCAAGGCCGGCGAGCAGGGCGCGGTGCCCGCCGGCGCCGCACCCCCGGTCGACCGCCCGCGCGGCGAGGTGCTGCTCGACGTCCGCGACCTCGAGGTGCACTTCCCGATCCGGCGCGGCCTGGTGCTCGACCGCACGGTCGGGCACGTGCGCGCCGTCGACGGCGTCTCGCTGCAGGTGCGCCGCGGCGAGACCTACGGCCTGGTGGGCGAGTCCGGCTGCGGCAAGTCGACGCTCGGACGAGCCGTCCTGCGGCTCGAGCAGCCCACCGGCGGCAAGGTGCTGCTCGACGGCACCGACCTGGCCACGCTCAAGGGCGAGAGGCTGCGACGCGCGCGCCGGCAGATGCAGATGGTGTTCCAGGACCCGATGGCGAGCCTCGACCCCCGCCAGAGCGTCGAGAGCCTGCTGACCGAGCCCCTGCGCGCGCACGCCGGCGGCGAGGACGCCGTGCCGAAGGCACGCTGGCGCGAGCGCGTGCTCGAGATGCTCGAGGTCGTCGGCCTGCCGTCGAGCGCGGCGGCGAAGTACCCGCACGAGTTCTCCGGCGGCCAGCGCCAGCGCATCGGCATCGCCCGCGCGATGGTGCTGAACCCGCGCCTGGTCATCGCCGACGAGCCCGTCAGCGCCCTCGACGTCTCGGTGCAGGCGCAGGTGATCAACCTGCTCGAGGAGCTGCAGGACGACCTCGGCCTCACCTACGTCGTCATCGCGCACGACCTCGCCGTCGTGCGGCACATCAGCGACGTCATCGGGGTGATGTACCTCGGCACGCTCGTCGAGCAGGCGTCCAGCGACGACCTGTACGCGCAGCCGCTGCACCCGTACACGATCTCCCTGATGTCGGCGATCCCCGTGCCCGACCCCGACGTCGAGGACCGGCGCGAGCGCATCCTGCTCGCCGGCGACCTGCCGAGCCCGGCGAACCCGCCGAGCGGCTGCCGGTTCCACACCCGGTGCCCGTTCCGCCAGGCCACCCGGTGCCACGACGAGGTTCCGGCGCTGCGCGAGGTCGAGCCGGGTCACCTGGTGGCCTGCCACTGGGCCGAGCAGGTGCGTGACGGCACCGTGCGGGCGTCCGCCGCGGCGCACGACCCGACCGCGGAGGCCGGCACCGCGCTGCCCACGCCCACCACCCGGCCGACCGGCGGCCCGCCGCCCGCTCCGTAGGCTGGCGGAGGGACGGCCCCGTCCCGGCAGGCAGGAGGTGCGATGGCCCGGACCGAGCGCACCCCCGGCGTGCGCCTGGGGCAGGTCGCCGGCGTGCCCGTCTACGTCGCGCAGAGCTGGTTGCTGGTGGCCGCCCTGGTCACCGTCCTGTTCGGCAGCGGCCTGGCGCCGCAGCTCGGCGCCCTCGCGTACGCCGTCGGCGTCGGCTACGCCCTCGCCTTCTTCGTCGCGGTGGTCGTGCACGAGGCCGCCCACGCGGCGGCGGCCAGACTCGTCGGGTTGCCGCCCACCCACATCGTCATCACGTTCTGGGGCGGCCACACCCAGTTCGAGTCCGAGGCCGTCTCGCCGGGCCGGTCGGTCTGGGTCGCCGTCGTCGGGCCGCTGGCGAACGCAGCGCTGGCGCTCGGGGGCTGGCTGGCGCTCGGGGTCGTCGGCACGGCCGGACCCGACGACACGGGCGCGCTCGTGGCGACGCGGCTCTTGCTGGCCTTCACGCTGACCAACGCCCTGCTGGCGGGGTTCAACCTGCTGCCGGGCCTGCCGCTGGACGGCGGACGCGTGCTCGAGGCGCTGGTGTGGCGGATCACGGGCAGCCGGGCGAGCGGGACGGTCGCCGCCGGCTGGGGCGGTCGCGTCGTGGCGGTCCTGGCCGTCGCGATCGCCGCCTGGCCGCTGCTGGAGGGACGCCAGCCGCGGCTGCTCAGCGTCGTCTGGGCCGCCCTGATCGGCGCGATGCTCTGGTCGGCCGCGGGCCAGGCCATCAGCAGCGCCCGCGTCCGGGGCCGCGCCGAGCGGCTCGACCTGCGGTCCGTGATGCGGCCGGTGGTCGCGGTGGCGCCGGGCACCCCCGTCGCCGACCTGCCACCCGCGAGCGGGCAGGCGGTCGTCGTGCTGGACGCCGCCGGCGCGGTCACGGGTGTCGTCGACGACGTCGCGGCGGCAGCGGTCCCCGTCCCGCGCCGCCACGAGGTGCCGGTCGAGTCGGTGTCCCGTCCGCACGAGCCGGGCGCCGTGCTCGACGTCTCGCTCGCCGGTGACGCGCTGATCGCCGCCGTGCAGCGTGCCGGGCGCGAGCGCCTGCTCGTCACCGACGCCGGCCGCGTCGTCGGGGTGGTCGACGTCGAGCACGTGGTGCGGGCGCTGGTCGCCCCCGTCCGCCGCTGACGAGCCGCCGCCGACGACCCGCCGCCGACGGCCGCCCGGCCGGCGAGGGTGGGCTGCGCCTAGACTCCGTCGTCGTGCCAGACCAGCCCGACGACACCGCGTCCCACGCCGGCCCCACCGGGGCGGCCGCGCGCCGCGGGCCGCTGCGGGCGGGGGAGCGGGTGCAGCTCACCGACCCCAAGGGCCGGCTGCACACCATCACGCTGACGCCCGGCTCCCAGTTCCACACCCACCGCGGGATGTTCCTGCACGACGACCTCATCGGCGGGCCCGAGGGCGTCGTCGTCACCAACACCGCGGGCACCGAGTACCAGGTGCTGCGGCCGCTGCTGAGCGACTACGTCCTGTCGATGCCGCGCGGCGCCGCCGTCGTCTACCCCAAGGACGCCGGCCAGGTCGTCGCCATGGCCGACGTCTTCCCGGGTGCGCGGGTGGTCGAGGCCGGCGTGGGGTCGGGCGCGCTGTCGATGTCGCTGCTGCGGGCGGTCGGTGACGCCGGGCACCTGCACTCGATCGAGCGCCGGGCCGACTTCGCCGACATCGCCCGCGGCAACGTCGAGACCTTCTTCGGGGGCCCGCACCCGGCCTGGCGGGTCAGCGTGGGCGACCTCGCCGACGTGCTGCCCGAGACCGAGCAGCCCGGCACGGTCGACCGGGTGGTGCTCGACATGCTCGCGCCGTGGGAGTGCCTCGACGCCGCCGCGACCGCGCTGACGCCGGGCGGCGTGCTCATCGGCTACGTGGCGACCGCGACCCAGCTGTCGCGCCTGGCCGAGGAGGTCCGCGGCCACGGCGCGTGGACCGAGCCCGCGGCGTGGGAGTCGATGGTGCGCGGGTGGCACCTCGAGGGCCTGGCCGTCCGCCCGCAGCACCGCATGGTCGGGCACACCGGCTTCCTGCTCACCACGCGCCGGATGGCCGACGGGGTGACCGCGCCCGCGCGACGCCGGCGCCCCGCCAAGGGCAGCGAGCTCGGCGAGGACCACTGGGCCGGGCAGGAGTTCTCGGCCGACGAGCTCGGCGAGCGCACCGTGTCGGACAAGAAGGTGCGGCGGGTGCGGCGCGACCAGGTCCGCGGCACCGCGCCGCTGGACGACACCGCCACCACGTCCGAGGGCTGAGACCGCCCGGCCCGCACGAGGTGTCGGGTCGGACACGAACGGGCGGGTCGCCGGGCCCGGGCCCGGGGAGCCGGGTTAGGTTGGGGTGACCCACCGACACCGGGAGGTCCGCATGGTCGAGCACACCGGCGAGCCCGGCGGCCACGACGCCGCCACGCAGCGCGAGGTCGAGCTGCTGCGCTCGGAGATCGCCTCGCTGCGCCGCCGCGTCACCGAGCAGCCCGGACGGGTGCGCACGCTCGAGGACCGCGTCGCCCTCCTGCAGCGCCAGGCCGACGACCTGCTGAACCGCAACGAGCGCCTCCAGCGCACCCTCGGCGACGCCCGCGAGCAGCTGGTCACGCTGCGCACCGAGGTCGACCGGCTGGCCCAGCCGCCGAACGGGTACGCGACCTACGTCGAGTCGCACGCCGACGGCACCGTCGACGTCGTCCAGGCCGGGCGCAAGCTGCGGGTGGCGATCAGCCCCACCATCGACCGCGACGCCCTCGGGCCCGGCCAGGAGGTCATGCTCAACGAGGCGCTCAACGTCGTCACGGCGGTGGGGTACGAGCGCACCGGCGAGCTGGTCACGATCAAGGAGCTGCTCGGCGACGACCGCGCCCTCGTGCTGGCCCGCGCCGACGAGGAGCGCGTGGTGAAGCTGGCGGGCTCGCTGCGCGACGAGAGGCTGCGGGTCGGCGACGCACTCACCCTCGAGCCGAGGTCGGGCTACGTCTACGAGAAGATCCCCAAGGCCGAGGTCGAGGAGCTCGTCCTCGAAGAGGTCCCCGACATCGACTACGCCGACATCGGCGGGCTGTCCGGGCAGATCGAGCAGATCCGCGACGCCGTCGAGCTGCCGTTCAACCACCCGGAGCTGTTCCGCGAGCACGGGCTCAAGGCGCCGAAGGGCATCCTGCTCTACGGTCCGCCGGGGTGCGGCAAGACCCTGATCGCCAAGGCGGTCGCGCACTCGCTCGCCACCCAGGCCGCCGCGCGCGCCGGGCAGAGCGAGGTGAACGCGTACTTCCTCAACATCAAGGGTCCCGAGCTGCTGAACAAGTACGTCGGCGAGACCGAGCGGCACATCCGGCTGATCTTCGCCCGGGCGCGGGAGAAGGCCGGCGAGGGCACCCCGGTGGTGGTGTTCTTCGACGAGATGGAGTCGCTGTTCCGCACCCGCGGGTCGGGGGTCTCGTCCGACGTCGAGACCACGATCGTGCCGCAGCTGCTCGCCGAGATCGACGGCGTGGAGCGGCTCGACAACGTCATCGTCATCGGCGCCTCGAACCGCGAGGACATGATCGACCCGGCGATCCTACGTCCGGGCCGGCTCGACGTGAAGGTGAAGATCCACCGGCCCGACGCCGAGGCCGCGCGCGACATCTTCACCAAGTACCTGACGCCCGGGCTGCCGCTGCACGCCGACGACCTCGCCGAGAACGGCGGTTCGGCCGAGGCGACCGTCGAGGCGATGATCCAGGCCACCGTCGAGCGCATGTACGCCGAGACCGAGGAGAACCAGTTCCTCGAGGTCACCTACGCCGGCGGCGACAAGGAGGTCCTGTACTTCAAGGACTTCAACTCGGGCGCCATGATCCAGAACATCGTCGACCGTGCGAAGAAGATGGCGATCAAGGACTGGCTCACGCTGCAGCAGAAGGGCATCCGCGTCGACCACCTGCTCGCGGCCTGCGTCGACGAGTTCAAGGAGAACGAGGACCTCCCGAACACGACCAACCCCGACGACTGGGCCCGCATCTCCGGCAAGAAGGGCGAGCGGATCGTGTTCATCCGCACGATCATCCAGGGCAAGAAGGGCAACGAGCCGGGTCGCACCATCGACACCGTCTCGAACACCGGCCAGTACCTCTGACCCGCAGCGACTCGTTCGACGCCCGCCCTCGCCCGCTGTGGACGAGGGCGGGCGTCGTCGTCCGGCGACCCCGTAGGCTCCGGTGCGCAGGGGATCCGGACGAGGGGGACGACGGTGCGCGGGCGTGCGGTGACGGTGGTGGTGCTCGTGGCGGTGGTCGCGCTGGCGGGGTGCACGCCGGGAGGCAGCACGGGCACGGGCGACCCGGCACCCACGACCACGACGTCGCCGCAGGACGAGGTCACGGCGCTGCTCACGGAGATGGCCACCTCGTCCGACCCCGACCAGTGCGAGAGGCTCTACACGACGAGGGCGCTGCAGCAGTCGCTCGGCACCGCCGACGTCGCAGCGTGCCGCGAGGCGGTCGCCGACGTCGAGCCGGCCACCGACGTCGAGATCGACTCGGTCGACGTCTCCGGCGACGTCGGTACCGCCAGGCTGGTCTTCCGGGACGGCGACAACGCCGGCATGGCCCAGCTGGTGCGGGCGGTGCGCACCGACGACGGCTGGCGCTACGACGGGTACACCGGGCTCGAGGTGGTCGATCGCGCGGCGGTCGACGACCGGCTGCGCAGGGTGGTGCAGGAGAACGGCGAGAACCTGATGCCGCCCGACCAGCTGGCCTGCGTGCAGGGCCGCCTCACGGCGCTTCCGGACACCGACCTGGTGGGCTCGTCGGCGGCCACCACCCTGCAGACGACGCTGGTCGAGGGCATCCGCGACTGCGTCGGCGGTGGCATCGACCTCACGACCATCCTGTTCCTGAGCAGCTACCAGCTGGTGCAGGCCGGTCTGAGCCAGGGGCAGGCGGACTGCGTGGCGGGTCTGGCGATCCGCGACTACGGAGAGCTCTCGCTCGAGGACATCGTGACGAAGCCGGCCGCACGCCAGCGGTGGCTGGACGGCCTGGTGGCAGCGGCCGAGTACGGGAAGGACGACGTCGGAGCGGACGGCTCGGTCTGCTCCGGCGCCTGACGCCCACCGCCGCGCGTGCCGACCGTGTCGCGTTCCGTAGGCTCGCGGCATGAGCGTGCGCCGGGTGATGGGCATCGAGACCGAGTACGGGGTCTCGGCCGCCGGTGACCCGGCCGCCAACCCGATGCTGCTCTCCGGGCAGGTCGTCAACGCCTACGCCGCGCCGCTGGGTGCCCGCGTCGGGCGCGCGCGCTGGGACTACGAGGACGAGCAGCCGCTGCGCGACGCCCGCGGCTGGGAGCTCGGCCGCCAGCAGGCGCACCCGAGCCAGCTCACCGACGTGCCGGGCGGCGACCTGGGCGACGAGCTCGACGACCCGACGCTGGCGAACGTGGTGCTCACCAACGGCGCCCGGCTCTACGTCGACCACGCCCACCCCGAGTACTCCAGCCCCGAGGTGACCGGACCGCTGGACTGCCTGCGCTGGGACAAGGCCGGGGAGCTGGTGATGCTCGCCGCGGTGCGGCGCCTGGCCGAGGTGCCGGGGCAGCCGGCGGTGAACCTGTACAAGAACACGACCGACAACAAGGGCGCCTCGTACGGCACCCACGAGAACTACCTGATGGACCGGGCCACGCCGTTCCCCGACATCGTCCGCGGGCTCGTGCCGTTCTTCGTCTCGCGGCAGGTGCTCACCGGTGCCGGGCGCGTCGGGCTCGGTCAGGCGGGTGACCGGCCCGGGTTCCAGATCGCCCAGCGGTCCGACTTCTTCGAGGTCGAGGTGGGTCTCGAGACCACCCTGAAGCGCCCGATCGTCAACACCCGCGACGAGCCGCACGCCAGCGCCGACAAGCACCGCCGGCTGCACGTCATCATCGGCGACGCGAACCTGTGCGAGGTCGCCGGCTACCTGAAGACGGGCACCACGGCGCTGGTGCTGGCCATGGTCGAGGCGCGCACCCTGCCCGACCTCACCGTGCAGCACCCGGTCGCGGCGCTGCACGCGGTGAGCCACGACCCGTCCCTGCGGACGCTCGTCACGCTGCGCGACGGCACCCGGCTGACGGCCGTCGAGCTGCAGCAGCGCTACCACCAGGCCGCGCTCGAGCACGTCGACGACCGCCTCGGCGACGACGCCGACGAGCAGACGCGCGACGTGCTGCACCGGTGGGGCGACCTGCTCGACCGGCTGGCGCGCGACCCGATGTCGTGCGCGCGCGAGCTCGACTGGGTGGCCAAGCTCCGCCTGCTGGAGGGTTTCCGCGACCGGGAGGGCCTGGACTGGTCGCACCACCGGCTGCAGGCGATCGACCTGCAGTACGCCGACGTGCGGCCCGAGCGGGGCCTGTACCACCGGCTGCTGGAGCGCGGGGCCGTCGAGCGGCTGCTCGACCCCGAGGACGTGCGCGCCGCCGTGTCGTCGCCGCCGGAGGACACCCGCGCGTACTTCCGCGGCCAGTGCCTGGCCCGCTTCGGCAGCGATGTCACCGCGGCCAGCTGGGACTCGCTGATCTTCGACGTGCCGGGCTTCCCGTCGCTGCAGCGCGTCCCGATGCTCGAGCCGCTGCGGGGCACCCGCGAGCACGTCGGCGCCCTGCTCGACCGCTGCGAGACCGCGGCCGACCTGGTGCGCGCGCTGTCCCAGCGCTGACCCGCGGGGCGGGTCGCCGGGACGGGCGTCGGACGGGCTGCCTAGGATCGGTGCACGACGCGTCCCTCCGCGGACGCGGTGCACCCGGGAGGTCCGATGTCCGGCCAGGAGCAGCAGCGTCCGCAGCGGCGTGACGGCGACGAGCCCGACGAGGCTCCGGCGCCGCCGCCGACCGCCCCCGCGAGCCAGGTCAGCACCGACGACGTCGACTCGCTGCTCGACGAGATCGACGACGTGCTGGAGTCGAACTCGGAGTCGTTCGTCCGCGGCTTCGTGCAGAAGGGCGGCCAGTGACCGACGGCTCGCCGTACGGACGGCTCCCGTCAGCGTTCACCGCCGCCGGCACGTCGTCGTTCACCGACTTCCTGGGCGAGTACGCGCCCGAGCTCGTCCCCGGACGCCGTCCGCTGCCCGCGGGCGAGGTGCCGCAGGCGCCGCACGCGACCACGATCGTCGCGCTGACCTTCCCCGGTGGCGTGGTGATGGCGGGCGACCGCCGGGCGACGATGGGCAACGTGATCGCGAGCCGCGAGATCGAGAAGGTCTTCCCGGCCGACGAGTACTCCTGCGTCGGCATCGCCGGCTCCGCCGGGCTCGCCATCGAGATGGTGCGCCTGTTCCAGGTCGAGCTCGAGCACTACGAGAAGATCGAGGGCACGCTGCTCAGCCTCGACGGCAAGGCGAACCGGCTCGCGACGATGATCCGGGGCAACCTCGGGCTCGCGATGCAGGGCCTGGCCGTCGTGCCGCTGTTCGCGGGCTACGACCTCGGCTCCGGCGTGGGCCGGATCTTCTCCTACGACGTCACCGGCGGGCGGTACGAGGAGCACGGCCACCACTCGGTCGGCTCCGGCTCGCTGTTCGCCCGCGGGGCGCTGAAGAAGCTCTACCGGCCGACCCACGGTCCGGACGACGCGGTGCGGGTGGCCGTCGAGGCGCTGTACGACGCCGCCGACGACGACTCCGCGACCGGCGGTCCCGACCTCACCCGGCGGATCTGGCCCGTCGTGGCCACGGTCACCGTCGACGGCTACCGCCGGGTGCCCGACGACGAGCTGTCCGCGGTGGTCGAGCGGGTGGTGGCCGGTCGCGCCGGCGACCCCGGCGGCTCGGGCGCCACCGGTGCAGGGGAGGCCCGCGCATGACCACGCCGTTCTACGTCTCGCCCGAGCAGGTGATGAAGGACCGCGCCGACTACGCCCGCAAGGGCATCGCGCGCGGTCGGCCGGTCGTCGTCCTGCCGTACGACCACGGCATCGCGTTCGTCGCCGAGAACCCCTCGCGCGCGCTGCACAAGGTCTCCGAGATCTACGACAAGGTCGCCTTCGCCGCGGTCGGCAAGTACAACGAGTACGAGAACCTGCGGGTGGCGGGCGTGCGCTACGCCGACCTGCGCGGCTACTCCTACGACCGCACCGACGTCACCGGCCGGGGCCTGGCCAACGCCTACGCCCAGACCCTCGGCGCCACCTTCACCACCGAGCACAAGCCGCTCGAGGTCGAGCTGGTGGTCGCGCAGGTCGCCCCCGACCCGGACGGCGACCAGATCTACCGCATCACCTACGACGGCTCGGTGAACGAGGAGACCGGCTTCGTGGTGATGGGCGGGTCGTCCGACACGGTGGCGGCGGCGATCGGCGACGCCTGGCGTCCCGGTCTGGAGCTGTCCGAGGTCCTCGGCCTGGCGGTGCGCGCGCTCGGCGCCGACCCCGCGGGCGGCGAGAGCCGCACGCTGGCGCCCCGCGACCTCGAGGTGGCGGTGCTCGACCGGCAGCGACCGCGGCGCGCGTTCCGGCGCGTCGCCGGCGCCCTGCTCGAGCGGCTGCCCGCCGACGACGACCCCGACCGCGACGTGCCGCCGACCGACGACCCCGGCCCGGGCTCGCACGACACCCTCACCGGCGGCGAGGCGGTGCCGCCGCCGTCGGGCGAGGGCACCGGGACGGCCACGCAGGCCCAGGACCAGCCGGGACGGCCGGCGCCGTCCGCGGGCGCCGACGGCGAGGACGACGGCTGATGGGCTCGGCGGTCCCGGTCCGGGTGCGGCCCGCACGACGTCACGACGTCGGCGAGCTGCTCACGCTGCAGCGGGCCGCCTGGGTGGCGGAGGCACAGCGCCGCCGCGACCCGTTCCTGCGCCAGCTCACCGACGAGGTCGACGACCTGCAGCGCGTCGTCGACGACCCCGCCACGACCTGGCTGCTGGCGACCACCGAGAGCGACGGCGAGCACGGCCGTCGCGGTCGGCTGGTCGGCTCGATCCGGCTGACGGTGGGCGCCGACGGCACCGGCCGGGTCGGCCGTGTCGTGGTGGCGCCCGACCTGCGCGGGCGCGGCCTGGCCACCACGCTGCTGGAGGCGCTGCACGCCGAGGTCGGCCGCCGCACCGACGTGCGGCTGCTCGAGCTCTCGACCGGCACCGCGGCCTCGGACGACCTGGCCCTGTACCGGCGGTTCGGCTACGCCGAGGCCGGCCGGGTGGTCGACGCCGAGGGGCGCGACGTCCCGGTGCTGCGCCGTCCCGTGCGCTGAGGGCTCAGCGCGGCACCGTCGGGACCACCACGGCGAGCACCACGGCCCAGACCAACGCGTAGACCGCGCCCTGCACGAGGGCCCGGCGGCGGGCGCGGGCGCGCTCGGCGGGTGCGACCGCACCCGCGGCCGCCCGCAGCAGGTCGGCGCCGGAACGTCGGGGAGCCGGGTGCCGCCGGTCCCACCACAGCCCGACCAGCACGGCGAGCGTCACCGAGACCACCATCGACAGCAGGGACGCGGCGGCGGCCGCCGTGAGCACCTTCCCGGCGTCGAGGACGCCGACCCGGGCCTCGAGCGAGGCGGCCACCCGTGCGGCGTCCCCGCGACCCCCGGTCAGGCCGAGCACGGCGAGGCCGGCTGCGACGGGTGCGACCAGCAGGGCGAGGGCCCAGCGGTGACGGCGTCCCAGCCGGACCGCGACCAGCGCGAGCGGCGCGACGGCCGCCGCCGCCAGCACCACCACGGCGGCGGCTATCGCGTGGTGCCCCGCCGAGACGGCGTAGACGGCCGAGGCGGACGGGTCGCGCAGCACGCGGGGGACGAGCCCGACGGCGAGGCCCAGCCCGACCACGCTGCCGGTCAGCACCAGGACCGGCGGGGCACCGCGCCGGGTCGACACGTCACCCGGCTCGCTCACGCCACCCAACGTAGCCAGCGGTCGCGACGTAGGCTGGCGGCACGCGACGAGGGAGCCCCATGGACCGGCGGATCTACGGCATCGAGACCGAGTTCGGTGTCACCTGCGTGGCCGACGGCCAGCGCAAGCTCTCCGCCGACGAGGTGGCGCGCTACCTGTTCCGCAAGGTCGTGTCCTGGGGCCGCTCCTCGAACGTGTTCCTGCGCAACGGCGCCCGGCTCTACCTCGACGTCGGGTCGCACCCCGAGTACGCCACGCCCGAGTGCGACGACGTCCGCGAGCTCGTGGTGCACGACCGCGCGGGGGAGCGCGTCCTCGAGGGCCTGGTGGTCGACGCCGAGCGCCGGCTGCGCGAGGAGGGCGTCGAGGGCGAGGTGTTCCTGTTCAAGAACAACACCGACTCGGCGGGCAACTCCTACGGCTGCCACGAGAACTACCTCGTCGGCCGCGGCGGCGAGTTCTCGCGGCTGTCCGACGTCCTGATCCCCTACCTCGTCACCCGGCAGGTGCTGGTCGGCGCCGGCAAGGTGCTGTCGACGCCGCGCGGACCGCTCTACACGTTCTCGCAGCGCGCCGACCACATCTGGGAGGGCGTCTCCAGCGCGACGACGCGTTCGCGCCCCATCATCAACACCCGCGACGAGCCGCACGCCGACGCCGAGCGGTACCGGCGCCTGCACGTCATCGTCGGCGACTCGAACATGAGCGAGACGACCACGATGCTCAAGGTCGGCGGCGTCGACCTGGTGCTGCGGATGATCGAGGCCGGTCTCCCGGTGCGCGACCTCACCCTGGAGAACCCGATCCGCGCGATCCGGGAGATCTCGCACGACCTCACCGGACGCGTCACCGTCCGGCTGGCCAACGGCCGGCAGGCCAGCGCCCTCGACATCCAGACCGAGTACCTCGAGCGCGCCGCCGCCTTCGTCGACGACCACGGCCTGCACACGCCCACCACCAAGCGGGTGCTCGACCTGTGGGAGCGCGGGCTGCGCGCCGTCCGCGAGCAGGACCACTCCCTGGTCGACCGCGAGCTCGACTGGGCGATCAAGCACCGGATGCTCTCGCGGTACATGGCCAAGCACGACCTGCCGCTGTCGAGCCCGCGGATCGCGCGGCTCGACCTGGCCTACCACGACATCTCGCGCAGGCGCGGCCTGTACAACCTGATGGCCGCCAAGGGCATGGTCGAGCGGGTGACCAGCGACATCGAGGTCTTCGAGGCGACGAGCGTCCCGCCGCAGACGACGCGGGCGAAGCTGCGCGGCGACTTCGTCCGCCGGGCGCAGGAGAAGCGGCGCGACTTCACCGTCGACTGGGTGCACCTCAAGCTGAACGACCAGGCCCAGCGGACGGTGCTCTGCAAGGACCCGTTCCGCAGCGTCGACGAGCGGGTGGAGCGGCTCATCGCGGGGATGTGACGCGCGTCGCCCGACGCGGGGTGGTGCAGGCTCCTCCCAGGCTCGGCGGTTAGTGTGCTGGACGTGCGTCGCCTCCTCATCGGTCTGCTCCTGCTGCCCGCGCTCCTGCTCTCCGCCTGCCAGGACGCCCCCGGCGACGACCCGTCGCCCAGCACGGAGGACGTCGTCACCAGCGACATCGCCGACGTCGACGTGACCGGCGAGGACGGTGAGAAGCCCGAGCTGTCGTGGGACGGCCGCTTCGAGGCCGCCGCGACCGAGCGACGCGTGCTGAAGGAGGGGGCGCCGGACGCGAAGGTGGTCGCCCTCGGCGACCGCGTCGAGCTGAACTACCTCGGCGTCAACGGCCGCGACGGCACCGAGTTCGACACCTCCTACGGCAACGAGAAGCCCGCCAGCTTCGTGCTGAAGGAGGGCGCGCTGATCGCCGGCTTCATCACCGCGCTCGAGGGCGCCAAGGTGGGCGAGCGCGTGATGGTCGGCATCACGCCCGAGGACGGCTACGGCGCCAACGGCGGCCAGCCGAGCGCCGGCATCGAGGCCGAGGACAGCCTGATCTTCGTCATCGACGTCATCGACACCACGCCCGTCCTCGCACGGGCGACCGGCACGCCGGAAGCGCCGATGGCCGGCCTGCCGACCGTGACGCTCGGCGCCGACGGCACCCCCACCGTGGCGGTGCCGGCCGGCCCGCCGCCCACGGATCTGCTCTTCAACAGGCTCATCACCGGCGGGGGCCCTCCGGTGCAGAGTGGCCAGACGCTCACTGCGCACTACGTCCTGGTGGCGTGGGAGACCGGCGAGGTGATCGAGTCGTCGTGGGCGCAGGGCGCCCCGGTGCCGCTGCCGATCGGGCAGGGCCAGGTGATGAAGGCGCTCGACGCCGGCCTGGTCGACCAGCCCGTCGGGTCGCAGATCATGCTCGTCGTCCCGCCGGACGTCGCGAGCGAGGGCGCGACCACCCCCGTCGAGAACACGTTGATCTTCGTGATCGACATCCTCGACGCCCAGTGACCGAGCACCACCCCCACACCGACCGCACCTCGACCCCAGGAGGCACCGCGTGCCCGAGCTGACCCGTCCCGAGATCGAGTTCCCCGGCGGGGAGCCGCCGACCGACCTGCAGGTCCACGACGAGGTCGTCGGCGACGGCCCCGAGGCGACCGCGGGGAACACCGTCTCGTGCCACTACGTCGGTGTCGCGTTCTCCACCGGTGAGGAGTTCGACGCCTCCTGGAACCGCGGCCAGCCCCTCGACTTCCGGCTCGGCGTCGGCCAGGTCATCGCCGGCTGGGACCAGGGCATCGCCGGCATGAAGGTCGGCGGCCGCCGTCGCCTGGTCATCCCCGCGCACCTCGCCTACGGCGACCGCGGCGCCGGCGGCGCCATCGCCCCCGGCGAGACCCTCATCTTCGTCGTCGACCTGGTGGCTGTCAGGTAGGGACGCGACCACCACCGATCAGGATCCGGCCCCGGTCGGCTCCGGCGCGCCGAGCGAGGGAGCGAAGCGACCGAGTCGAGGTGGGAGGAGTCGACCCTCGGTGGGGCCGGGTCCGCGCGAGCGTCAGCGAGCAGACAGCAGAGCTGCGTGCACACCAGCCGCTGCTGCCGCGACGAAGGGCGTCGCGTCGTCGTCGAGCCCGCGGCCCATGGTCGACAGCCGCACCGGCACCTCGCGCAGCGCGTCCAGCAGGCCGTCGGAGGCGACCTCGACGAGCCGGTGGCGTCCCTGCGGGGCGCCGAGGGCGGCGGCCTGCTCGCGCACGGTGGCGGCGAGGGCGTCGTCCGCCCCGGGGACGCCCTCGAGCGCCGGGACGACGACGTCGGCGGGCGCCAGGGCGACCCGCCCGTAGGCGGTCAGGCTGTGGTGCGAGACGCCGACGTGCCGCCCGCGCGGGTCGGCGCCGGAGACCCGCAGGCTCGCGACCGGTGCGCCTCCCAGCACGGCGGCGGCGTTCACGGCCTCGCCCGCGGCGACGCCGGAGAAGCCCCAGCGGGTGCCGGTGCCGAGGTTGCCCGGCCCCTGGGCGACCACGACCAGGTCGGCGTCGAGCACGTGCCGTGCCGCGAGCAGCCCGGAGTGCAGGGTCACCGCCTCGAGGTCGCCGCCGACGGCCTGCCCGACCGAGACCGACGCGGCGAGCCAGCCCTGCTGCCGCAGCGTGGCCACCGTCCGCGAGAACCACACCGGGAGCGCGCCGCCGTCGGTCATCACGTAGACCGCACGCCGCCCACCCCCGGCCGAGCGGGCGCCGGCGAGCACGGCCGGCAGCGCGGAGTGCAGGTCGGCCACGACCACCGGCAGCCCGGCCAGGTCGTCGGCCTCGCGCAGCACCTCGTGGTGCTCGGACTCCTGCTCGTCGACGCCCAGCACCATCGCCTGCAGCGGGCTGTACCGGGCCTTCACCAGGTGGCCGGGGCCGCCGGGCGGGTCGGCCGGCAACCGGTCGGGGAGGGCGACGACGAGGCCGTACCCACCGGTGCCGAGGCCGCGGTCGAGCGCGGAGGTGTTCAGCAGCACGGCGTCGCCGACCTGCGGCCGTCCCACGAGTGCCGGGTAGGCCAGCGCCCGCGCGGGCCGCGTCCCGCCGTCCGGGTCGGTGATCTCGACGTCGAGCTCCTGCGCCCCCGGCCAGCCGGCGCGCAGGCCGGTGACGACGGCGCGACGCCAGCGCACGACGCCGGCGGGGTCGTCGCTGCCGTCGGGGCCGGGGGAGGAGGGCGTCGTCACGGGGGCGACGCTACCGGCGGACGGGCCGCACCACGGCCGCCGCCGGTATAGGTTGGCGCACGATGTCCGCGCGCCGCACCGAGCGTCTGCTCAACCTCGTGATCGCACTGCTCGCGACGCGCCAGTGGCTCACCAAGGAGCAGATCCGCCAGGCCGTCCCGCAGTACGGCGAGGCGGCCACCGACGCCGCCTTCGACCGGATGTTCGAGCGCGACAAGGACGAGCTGCGCGACCTCGGCGTCCCCGTCCTCACCGGCAGCTCCTCGGCCTGGTTCGAGGACGAGCACGGCTACCGCATCGACCGCGAGGCCTACGCGCTCCCCGAGATCTCCTTCACCCCCGCCGAGCTGGCCGTCCTCGGTCTGGCCTCGCGCGCCTGGCAGCAGGCGACGCTGGCCGGCGCGGCCGGGCGGGCGATGGTGAAGCTGAAGTCGCTCGGCGTCAGCACCGACGAGGCCGTCGTCGGCGTCGAGTCTCGGGTGCGCACGGCCGAGCCGGCCTTCGGCCCGCTCTACGAGGCGACCCGCGACCGCGCACCCGTCCGCTTCCGGTACCGGACGGGCGGCACGGGCTATCCGGCCGAGCGCACCGTCGAGCCGTGGCGCATCACCAACTGGCACGGCCGCTGGTACCTCGTCGGGCACGACCGCGACCGCGGTGACGCCCGGGTGTTCCGCCTCTCGCGGATCGAGGGCCGTCCGCAGACCGTCGGCCCCGCCGGGTCGGTGTCGCCGCCGGACGACGTCGACGCGCGGGCGATGGTGCGCCGCGTCCTGGCCGGGTCGGGGGCCGCCGGGGGCTCGCGCACGGCGCGGGTGCGGCTGGACCCCGGCAGCGGCCTGTCGCTGCGGCGGCGCGCGGGCGCGGACGTCAGCCCCGACGCGCTGCACGACGACGGCTCGGTCGTCGAGATCGACTTCACCGACCTCGACGACCTCGCCGAGGAGGTCGCCGCCCTCGGCACGTCCGCGCTCGTCGAGGGCCCGGACGACCTGCGCGACGCGGTCGTCGAGCGGCTGCGGCGCGCGGTCGCGAGCCACGGGAGCGGGTCGTGAGCGGGGGAGGGCGCCGCCCGCCGGCGCAGCAGAGCGCCACCGACCGGCTCTCGCGGCTGCTGTCGATGGTCCCGTACCTGCTCGAGCGGCAGGGCGTGCCGGTGCAGGAGGCCGCGGCGCACTTCGGCCTGACCGAGGCCGAGCTGGTGTCCGACCTCGAGCTGCTGTTCGTCTGCGGCCTGCCGGGCGGGCTGCCGGACGACCTGATCGAGGCCGACTGGGAGGGCGGGCAGGTCTTCGTCGGCAACGCCGACGCGATCTCGCGCCCGCTGCGGCTCGGCCTCGACGAGGCCGTCGCGCTGCTCGTCGGGCTGCGCACCCTCGCCGAGACCCCCGGCGCCGGCGACCGCGAGGCGCTCGACGGCGCCCTGGCCAAGCTGTCCGAGGCCACCGGCGAGGCCGGCGAGGCCGCCGGCGTGGTCGAGGTCGTGCTCGACGACGAGGTCGACGCGACGCTGCTCGACCGCGTCCGCGACGCCGTCGAGCGGCACCGCCGCGTGCACCTGCGCTACCACGTGCCGGGCCGCGACGAGGCGACCGAGCGCGACGTCGACCCGATGCGCCTGCTCAGCCTCGAGGGCCACATCTACCTCGAGGGCTGGTGCCACCGGGCCGAGGCCGTCCGGCTGTTCCGGATGGGACGCGTGCTCGACGCCCGCGTGCTCGACGTCGACGGCACCCCGCCCCCGCAGGCCCGCAGCCGCGACCTCGACGAGCGGCTCTTCCAGCCCTCGCCCGACGACCTGCTCGTCACCCTCGACCTCGCGCCGTCCGCGCGCTGGGTGGCCGACTTCTACCCGACCGAGGAGGTCGTCGACGCCGGCGACGGGCGCACCCGCGTCCGGCTCCGCGCCGGCGACGCGGCCTGGGTGCGCCGGCTCGCCCTCGGCTCCGGCGGCGCCGTCACCGTGACCGAGCCGGCCGACCTGGCCGCCGAGGTCGCCGCCGCCGCGACCGAGGCCCTCGCCCGCTACGGCGCCTGAGGGGTCGTCGCCTCCCGGGCGTACCGCCCGTGACGCGCGTCTCGCGCCGGAGCAGCCCGCATTCACCCTGTTGGCAGAGCCTGCGGGCTCAAGCCGGACGCGCTGCGCGCCGAAGTCCTTGTCAACGCCGGGAGCACCCGGCGGGACCGATCAGCCGGCTCGGGCCGGGGCACCAGGAGGGGAGCACGACATGACCACCATCAAGGCGTCGTGCCCGTGCTGCGGCGACATCGACCTGACTCCGCCGCAGGTGCGGCTCGTGGTCTGCTCGGTGCCGGTCTGGTCGTACTACACGTTCACCTGCACGACCTGCCGCGACGAGGTCCGCAAGCCCGCCGCGCCCGAGATCGTGAAGCTGCTCCGCACCGGCGGCGTCGTGGCCGAGACCTGGACGGTCCCGGACGAGGCCCTCGAGGAGCACACCGGTCCGGCCATCGGCTACGACGACGTCCTCGACTTCGCCCTCTGGCTCGACAGCGCCGACCTGCTCGCCGCGGCCGCCGCCGCCGGCCTGCACGGCTCCGCCCCGCGCACCGGCGCCCAGGGCGAGCGCACCCGCCGCTGACCGCGGCGCACGACTCCCGTCGCACCGGCCCTCGCGCCGGACGCACGCGGGACGCACGTCGCCGGGCTGCCGGGGGGCCCGGCGGCGGATGCCCACCGCCGGCTCACCGCCCGCTCACCGGGCGCTCCCAGGTCCGGGGACTAGGCTCGCGCCGTGACCTGGTGGATGTGGCTGGTGCTCGTGCTGGCCTCCCTGCTCCTGCTCGGCGCCCTCGGCTGGCGGCTGTGGCAGCGGGTGCGCGCCGTGCTGCGCGAGGTGGGTGAGGCGTCCCGGCGCGCCACCGCCGCGCAGACCGAGGCCGGCGCCGCCTTCGACGAGTGGCTGGTCACCCGCGCCGACGAGGACTCCGCGTTCCTCGCGACGCTCGACCCGCCCGCGGACCCCCTGGGCGCGGCAGGACGTACGATGACCGCAACCGATCCGAAGGGGAACTGACGTGCTCAGGAACCTGGCCGACAACCCGTGGCTGCTGCTCGTGCTCGTGCTGATCATCGTGCTGGTGTTCGGCGCCAACAAGCTGCCGGGCGCCGCCCGCAGCCTCGGCCGGTCGATGCGCATCTTCAAGAGCGAGGTCAAGGAGATGCGCGACGACGACGGTCCGTCGCGCCGCACCGACGCCTCGGGGTCGCCGCTCGAGGGTCGCGTCGTCGACGACCAGCAGGCCACCCGCCAGCCGCACGCCGACCACGACGTGCGCCGCGACGGCTGACCCACCCGTCCCCGACCCCGTCTGACGCCCGCCGACGATGGTGGCCATCTCGCCGCGCCGCAGGAGCAATCCCGAGGGCCGGATGGCGCTGCGCGAGCACCTCAAGGAGCTGCGCAACCGGATCTTCAAGGCGTGCCTCGGGCTGATCGCCGGTGCGGTCGCCGGCTGGTTCCTCTACGACCCGGTGCTCGAGGCGCTCAGCGCCCCGCTGCTCGAGCTGCGCGACGAGAACCTGATCAGCGTCAACTTCGGCACGGTCGCGCAGCCGTTCGACCTCAAGCTCAAGGTCTCGTTCTTCATCGGCGTGCTGGTGTCGAGCCCGATCTGGATCTACCAGCTGTGGGCGTTCGTCACCCCGGGCCTGACCACGCGGGAGCGCCGCTACGCGCTCGGCTTCGTCGGCGCCGCCGTGCCGCTGTTCGCGGGCGGCGCGTACCTCGCGTTCCGTGCGATCCCGAACTTCGTCCGGTTCCTGGTCAGCTTCGCCCCCGAGGGGTTCAGCAACATCATCGACGCCCAGGTCTACCTGGGCTTCATCATGCGCGTGATCCTCACCTTCGGGCTGTCCTTCCTCGTGCCGGTGGTGCTGGTCGGCATGAACTTCCTCGGCCTGGTGAGCGGTCGCGGGGTGCTGAAGGCGTGGCGGTGGGTGGTGGTCGCGGCGTTCACCTTCGCCGCCCTGGCGACCCCCACCCCCGACGTCCTGTCGATGTTCCTGCTGGCCACGCCGCTGCTGGTGCTGTTCGCGCTGGCGATCGGCGTCTGCCTGCTCAACGACCGACGGCGGCGGCGGCGCGACGCCGACGAGCTGTTCGACGACCTCGACGACGACCGGGCCAGCCCGCTGTGAGGATCGCCGTCGTCGCGAACCCGACGAGCGGCAAGGGCTACGGACGGGTCGCGACGGCGCTGGCGCTGCACCGGCTCACGGCCTCGGACGCCACCGTGCTCGACATCAGCGCCCCGACGGCCGAGGCGGCGCGCGAGGAGGCGGCCCGCGCGGTCGCGTCCGGCGTCGACGCGCTGGTCGTCGTCGGCGGCGACGGCATGGTGCACCTCGGGGTGAACGCCGTCGCCGGCACCGGCGTCCCGCTGGGCGTCGTCCCGGCCGGCACGGGCAACGACAACGCACGCGCCTTCGGGCTCACGCCCCGCGAAC
This sequence comes from Angustibacter speluncae, assembly GCF_054777815.1. Taxonomy (NCBI): domain Bacteria; kingdom Bacillati; phylum Actinomycetota; class Actinomycetes; order Kineosporiales; family Kineosporiaceae; genus Angustibacter; species Angustibacter speluncae. The sequence continues at coordinate 134,904 of NZ_BAAHAF010000086.1, forward strand.
CGGTCGCCGCGGTCGACCGGCTGCTCGAGCACCTCGCGGTCGGGCGCACGCGCACCGTCGACCTGGCGCGCGCCACCACCTCCGACGGCACCTCGCGCTGGTTCGTCGGCGTCCTGTCGGCCGGTTTCGACGCGCTGGTGAACGAGCGCGCCAACGGCTGGCGCTGGCCGCGCGGACCGGTCCGCTACAACCTGGCGATCGCGCGCGAGCTGCCGGTGTTCCGGCCGATGGAGTACCGGCTCACCCTCGACGACGAGGTGCAGGACGTGCGCGGCATGCTCGTGTCGGTCGCCAACGGCACCTCGTTCGGCGGTGGCATGCAGATCGCGCCCGACGCGCTGCTCGACGACGGGCTCCTCGACGTGGTCGTGCTCGGCCCGATCTCGACGGCGCGCTTCGTCCGGGTCTTCCCGACCGTCTACACCGGCGACCACGTCAAGAACCCGGCGGTGACGGTGCGCCGGGCGCGCCGGGTGCGGGTCGAGCTGCCGGGCCGGGCGATGACGATCTACGCCGACGGCGAGCGGGTCGGGCCCGCGCCGCTGGACTGCGAGGTCGTCCCGGGGGCCCTGCGGGTGCTGGCGGCCGGCACCGATTAGGTTCGGTGCATGGCCACCGAGCTCGACCGCTTCCCCGAGCTCGAGCGGTTCGCCCAGCTGCTGGGCTTCGACCTCGACCCGTTCCAGGTCGAGGCGTGCGAGGCGCTCGAGCAGGGGCACGGCGTGCTGGTGGCGGCCCCCACCGGGGCCGGCAAGACCGTCGTCGGCGAGTTCGCGGTGCACCTCGCCCTCGCGCGCGGCGGCAAGGCGTTCTACACCACGCCGATCAAGGCGCTCAGCAACCAGAAGTACGCCGACCTCGTGGCCCGGCACGGCGCCGCCTCGGTGGGTCTGCTCACCGGTGACACCTCGCTGAACGGCGACGCCCCGGTGGTGGTGATGACCACCGAGGTGCTGCGCAACATGCTCTATGCCGGCTCCCCGACGCTCGGCGGCCTGGCCTTCGTCGTCATGGACGAGGTGCACTACCTCGCCGACCGGTTCCGCGGACCGGTGTGGGAGGAGGTCATCCTGCACCTGCCCGAGCACGTCCAGCTCGCGTCGCTGTCGGCGACCGTCTCGAACGCCGAGGAGTTCGGCGCCTGGCTCGACACCGTCCGCGGCGACACCCGGGTGGTCGTGTCCGAGCACCGTCCGGTGCCGCTGTGGCAGCACGTCGTGGTCGGGTCGTCGGGCGCGCCGGGGGAGCGCGCGGGCGTCAGCCTGCTCGACCTGTTCGTCGAGGACGAGGACGGTCGCCAGGCCGTCAACCCGGACGTGCGGCGGCTGCAGCGCGAGGTGGTCCCGTTCCGCGGGCGCGACCGGCGGCACGGCGGACGCCCGCGGGGCCGGGCGGGAGGCCGCGACGGCGGCGGTCGGTCCGAGGGTGGGTCGTTCCGGCACCACCGCGGGTTCCGTGGGCCGTCGCGCGCCCAGGTGGTCGAGCGGCTCGACGCGCAGGGCCTGCTGCCCGCCATCACCTTCATCTTCAGCCGGGCCGGCTGCGACGCCGCCGTGCGCCAGTGCCTCGCGTCCGGCGTCCGGCTGACGACGCGTGAGGAGCGGGCCGAGATCCGCGCCGTCGTCGAGCGCAAGGTCGCCCAGATCGCCGACCGCGACCTCGCGACGCTCGGCTACCACGAGTGGGTCGAGGGCCTGCAGCGCGGGCTGGCGGCGCACCACGCCGGGATGCTGCCGACCTTCAAGGAGGTCGTGGAGGAGCTGTTCACCCGCGGCCTGGTGAAGGCCGTGTTCGCCACGGAGACACTGGCTCTCGGCATCAACATGCCCGCGCGCACGGTCGTGCTCGAGAAGCTGGTCAAGTTCAACGGCGAGGCGCACGTGCCGGTGACCGCGGGGGAGTACACCCAGCTCACCGGGCGCGCGGGCCGCCGCGGCATCGACATCGAGGGCCACGCCGTCGTCGTGTGGGACTCCGCGCTCGACCCCGAGCAGGTGGCCGGCCTGGCGTCCGCGCGCACCTACCCCCTGCGGTCGAGCTTCCGCCCGACGTACAACATGGCCGTGAACCTGGTCGCCCAGGTCGGCCGCGAGGCGGCGCGCGAGATCCTCGAGACCTCGTTCGCGCAGTTCCAGGCCGACCGCGGCGTGGTCGGACTGGCCCGCCAGGTGCGCGAGCAGGACGAGGCGCTCGAGGGGTACCGGGCCTCGATGACCTGCCACCTGGGCGACTTCAGCGAGTACATGGCGCTGCGACGCCGCGTCGGCGAGCTCGAGAAGGAGACCTCCCGCGAGGCGTCGAAGGCGCAGCGCGGGCGCGCGCTGGAGTCGCTGGAGCGGCTGCGGATCGGCGACGTGATCCTGGTGCCCTCCGGCCGGCGCTCGGGCTACGCGGTGGTGCTCGACCCCGGGACGGCCGGCGGCCTGGACGGCCCGCGTCCGTCGGTGCTGACCCTCGACCGGCAGGTGCGGCGGCTCGCGCTGCACGACGTCCCCGACGAGGTGCGGCCGGTGACGACGCTGAAGGTGCCGCGCAACTTCAACGCCCGCAACCCCGCGGCCCGGCGCGACCTCGCGTCGTCGCTGCGCAACGTCCTGGCCGAGGGGCGCCTGGCCGACAACCCGCCGCGCGAGCGGCGGCGACGCGAGGTGCCCGAGGACGCCGCGGCCGAGGTCGCCCGGGTGCGGGCGCAGCTCAAGGCCCACCCGTGCCACCGGTGCCCCGAGCGCGAGGACCACGCCCGCTGGGCCGAGCGGTACCACCGGTTGCGCAAGGAGCGGTCTGCGGTCGCGCGCCGCATCGACGGCCGGACGAGCACGATCGCCCGCACGTTCGACCGCGTCTGCGACCTGCTCCTCGACCTGGGCTACCTGCGGCGCGCGGACGAGGTGCGCGGCGGGGTCGGGCTCACGACCGCGGGGGAGCGGCTGCGGCGCGTGTACACCGAGAAGGACCTGCTGGTGGCCGAGTGCCTGCGCGCGGGCGCGTGGCGCGGCCTCGACGGACCGGGCATGGCCGCGGTGGCGTCCGCCGTCGTCTACGAGGCGCGGCGCGAGCAGGTGGGGGCGGCGCCGGCGGTGCCCGGCGGCGCGACCCGGGCCGCGCTCGACGCGACCACGAAGGTCTGGTCGGACCTGCAGGACACCGAGGCCCGTCACCGGGTCGACCTCACCGGCGCCCCCGACCTCGGCATGACGGTGCCGCTGCACCGCTGGGCGCGCGGCCAGCACCTCGAGCAGGTGCTCGAGGACGGCGACCTCACGCCCGGCGACTTCGTGCGCTGGACCCGGCAGGCGATCGACCTGCTCGCCCAGATCGCGCTGGCCTGCGAGGCGGCCGACGCCCCGCCCGAGGACGCCGAGGTCGCCGCCGCCGCGCGGGCCGCGCTGGCCGCGGTCGACCGCGGCGTGATGGCGTGGAGCAGCGTCCGCTGACGGTCGGGGTCCGCCGCCGCGCCGGTGGTGGCACAGTGGACGGGTGACCGATCTCCAGCAGCGCCCCCAGGCGGTCGAGTGCGGCGCCGGGCACGACCCCGCCGACCGCGAGGTGGTGCAGCGGCTGCCCGGCCGCGAGGTGCAGCTGACCACGCGGCTCGCCCCCACCGAGGCCCAGCCGCGGCAGGGCGCGACGGTCCGCCGCTACCTGCCGACGAAGGGGCGCCGGATGGTCGGCGCCTGGTGCTTCCTCGACCACTTCGGCCCGGACGACGTCACGACGGGCGAGGGCATGCTGGTCGGCCCGCACCCGCACACCGGCCTGCAGACGGTCACCTGGCTGCTCGACGGCGAGGTGCTGCACATCGACTCGCTGGGCAACGAGCAGACCATCGTCCCGGGCCAGCTGAACCTGATGACCGCCGGGCACGGCATCAGCCACGCCGAGGAGTCGCCGGTCGAGCGTCCGCCCGGGCTGCACGGGCTGCAGCTGTGGGTCGCCCTCCCGGAGAGCGCCCGCGACGGGGCGCCGGCGTTCGAGCACCACGAGCAGGTGCCGCTGGTGAAGCTGCCCGGTCTGAGCGCGCGGGTGCTGCTGGGCCACCTGGCCGGCGTCGTGTCGCCCGCGACGGCGCACACGCCGATCGTCGGCGCGGTGGTCGAGGTCGAGCCCGGTGCGGGTCGCGACGCGTCGGCGTGGCTGCCGCTGAAGCGGGTGTGGGAGTACGCGGTGCTGCTGGTCGACGGCGAGGTCGCCCTCGACGACGAGGAGCTGCGCCCCGACGAGCTGGTGTACCTCGGGCACGGGCGGGAGGGGCTGGAGGTGCGGTCCACCCCCGGCGCGCGGGTGCTCCTGCTCGGCGGGCTGCCGTTCGACGAGGAGATCACCATCTGGTGGAACCTGGTGGGGCGCAGCCACGACGAGATCGTCTCCGCCCGCGCCCTGTGGAACGCCCACGCGCCCCGGTTCGGCTCCGTGGTCGGCGCCACCGGCGAGCGGATCACCGCGCCGCCCATGCCGACCGGCCGGCTGCGCTCGCGCGGGCGGACCTGACCGTGCCGCACCGCAGCCGCGTCGGCGTCGTGCTGGTCGACGTCGCCCCGCCCGAGCACGACGCGACCCTGGCGTTCTGGGCCGGCGCCACGGGACGCGAGCCGACCACGTCCGGCGACCACGGCGAGTACGGCGGGCTGGGGCTGCACGGCGACGTCGACCTCGCGGTGCAGCGCACCGGCGAGGGCACGCCCTCCCGCGTCCACCTCGACGTCGAGACCGACGACGTGGCGGCGGAGGTCGAGCGGCTCGTCGGGCTGGGCGCCCGGGTCGAGCAGCGCCACGACGAGTACGCCGTGCTGCGTGACCCTGCAGGCCTGCTCTTCTGCGTCGTGCCGGTGCAGCAGGCCGACGCCTTCGACCGCCACGCCACCACCTGGCCCTGACGCGCCACGGTCTGGTGCCGCTGCCGACCGTCGTCGAGACCGCAGTAGTGGGGCGTGCGCCACGCGCGGACGCCCCACTACTGCGGTCTCGGTGCCGGTTCAGCGGCGACGCGGGGGGCGCGGTTGAGGAACCGGCGCCGGTAGTACCGGCGCCAGCGCGTGCTGGTGGTGGGCATGGCCGTCTCCTGAGTGGCTGACCTTCAGCCTCGCTCGATCGGCACGGCCACTCCCTCCTCGCGTGGTGGTGCGGCACCGGTCGGCGCCGCGCGTCGAGGATGCGCCGGGAACGCCTGCGCGTCCGGCGCTTTCGGCTCAGGCGCGGGCGGCCAGCGCCGCGGTGAGCCGCTCGATGCTCGACTCGGCGCCCCACCGCTCGCCGAGGGCTGCCAGCGCCCCGGGGTCGGCCGGGGTGGTGGGCAGGGTGTCGTCGTGGTCGGGCAGGTCGGCGTCGCGCAGCACCTGCACCACGGTCGGCGCGACGTCGAGGTAGTCGGACGCCGCCTCGATCTTCGCCCGCTGCGCCTTGGTCAGCCCCGACGACGGGTCGGCCGCGGCGTCGCGAATGCCCTGCAGGCTGCCGAACTTCGCCAGCAGGATGGCGGCGCCCTTCTCGCCGATGCCGGGAACACCGGGGATGCCGTCGCTGGTGTCGCCGCGCATGGTGGCGAGGTCGGCGTACTGGGCACCGGTCGCGACGCCGTACCGCTCCTGCAGGTCGGCCTGGTCGATGAGCTGCATGTTGCGAAGACCCTTGGCGGTGTAGAGGACCCGCACCTTCCGCTCGTCGTCGACGAGCTGGAACAGGTCGCGGTCGCCGGTGACGACGTCGACCTCGCGTCCCTTCGGCGCCCGGGTGGCCAGCGTGCCGATGACGTCGTCGGCCTCGCACCGCGGGGCGCCGACCCGCGCGATGCCGAACGCCGCCAGCGCCTCGGCGATCACCGGCACCTGGGGCGTGAGCGCGTCGGGCGACTCCTCGGCGACGACGACGTCGAGCGGGTTCGCCCCGCCGGCGCCGGGGCCAGGGTCGCCGCCGAGCACGCGGTGCGTCTTGTACGAGGGGATGAGCTCGACCCGCCACGCCGGACGCCAGTCGTCGTCCCAGCAGGCGACGAGGTGCGTGGGCTCGTACTCCTCGACGAGCCGGGCGATCATGTCGAGGAACCCGCGGAGCGCGTTCACGGGTTCGCCCCGGGGCGACACCATCGTGTCGGGGACGCCGAAGAAGGCGCGGAAGTACAGGGACGCGGAGTCGAGCAGCATCAGGCGGTCGGCCACGTCAGCGATCGTAGGGGTGCGCGGTGACGGTGCGGGGGGTCACAGCCACGCGTGCAGCGCGGCAGCCGTGACCGCGCCGGCCACCAGGGCCACCAGCAGGGGTGCGCGCACGAGCAGCAGCCCCAGCCCGACGGCGACCCCGGCCGCCCTTCCGTCGACGACGACCGCGCCGTCGGTGGTGAACGTGCTCGTGACGACCAGCGATGCGAGCAGCGCAGGCGCCAGCAGATCCACCACCCGCTCGAGCCGCTCCGGCGGACGTCGTCCGCCCGCGAGCACCGGACCGAGCGTCTTCAGCAGCGCGGTGCCGACGGCGAGCACCGCGATGACGGCCCAGGTCACCGGTCCCACCGCCGCAGGCCGAGCAGCGCGGCCAGCACGCCCGCGAGCACCGGGACCCCGGGCGGCGCCACCGGCGTGAGCGCCAGCGTCACCGCGGCCGCGAGCAGCGCCACGGCCACCGGCACCCACGACCGGCGCAGCTCGGGCAGCAGCAGCGCCAGGTAGAACACCGGGAACAGCGCGTCGAGCCCGAAGGCGCCGGGGTCGGTGACCACGGCGGCCCCTGCGACGCCGGCCGCCGTCCCGCCGAGCCAGGCGAGGTACTGCAGCGGCATCGCCCCCTCGAGCCGAGAGCGGTCGTAGCCACCGTCTGCCCGGTGGGCGAGAGCGAACGAGGCGTCGGCGAGCAGCAGCCCGGTCACGGCGTCGCGCCCGCGCCCCCGACCGAGGGACGGCGCGAGCGCGAACCCCATCGGCAGGTACCGGGCGTTCGCGAGCAGCCCGGTGCCGCCGGCCACGAGCCAGCCGGCGCCTCCCGACAGCGCCGTGAGGGCGGCGAGCTGGGCGGTGCCCGACCAGACCAGCGCCGACATCAGGACGGCTGCGAGGCCACCCACCACGGGCTCGGCGAGCAGCCCGAACGTCACACCGATCGCGGCGGTGGGCAGCACGAGCGGCGCGCTCGCGCGCAGGCCGTCACCGAACGAGCCGCTGCCCCCGTCGTCGCGCACGCGGTCATCCTCGCCGTCGGGCCGCCGGGGCGCGCGCCGTCCACCACTAGTCTTCCGGCATGGAGGAGACCGATCGCGAGATCGTGCGGCTGCTCGGCGCCGACGGCCGGATGAGCTACACCGACCTCGCGCGCGCCACCGGGCTGTCGACCTCGGCCGTGCACCAGCGGGTGCGCCGGCTCGAGGAGCGCGGCGTGATCACCGGGTACGCGGCGGTGGTCGACCCCGAGAAGCTCGGTCTGGCGCTGACGGCGTTCATCTCGGTGACCCCGTTCGACAAGGCGGCACCGGACGACGTCCCCCAGCGGCTCGAGGCGGTGCCGGAGATCGACTCCTGCTACTCGGTGGCGGGGGAGGAGTCGTACATCCTCAAGGTCCGCGTCGCGAGCCCCGCGGCCCTCGAGGACCTGCTGAGCCGCGTCCGGTCGACGGCGAACGTCTCGACCCGCACCACGGTCGTGCTGTCGACCCCCTACGAGGGACGCGCCCCCAGCATCTGAGGGCGCGTCCCACCGTCAGGCGTGGACGGCGTGGCTCGGCGCGTCGGCCTGCTCGGCAGCGACCTCGCGGCTGGACGCGGCGGCGAGCACTGCGGCCTCCTGCAGCGCCTCGGCGTCGCCGCCGTGGGTGCGCCACCACTCCTGGCCGCTCTCGGGCAGCGTGTAGATCGGGTCGTAGTACACGTACTCGCGGTTGAGCGCGTCGGCGTCCTCGGCCTCGATCGAGGTGCGGTAGTTCTTCGTCCAGTACGAGATGCCGTGCTCGGTGTCGTAGCTGTGCACCTGGTGCACCCAGCGCTTGCCGACGAACGGCACGTCGCAGACGATGCGCGGCGTCGCGAAGCCGGGCAGGTAGCCCATGATCGCGTGCTGCAGGTGCTGGGCCTCGGCCAGCGACATCCGCCAGTGCTCGCTGAACGGGATCATGTCGCACATGTAGAAGTAGTACGGCGTGATCGAGGCGCCGTCCTGCAGCGCGAAGCACAGGTCGAGCAGCGCCTCGGGCGAGTCGTTCACGCCGCGCATGAGCACGCCCTGGTTGCGCACGTCGCGCACGCCGGCCTCGAGCATGAGGCGGGTGGCCTTCGTGACCGCCGGCGTCACCGACTGCGCGTTGTTCACGTGGGTGTGGATCGCCAGGTTGACGCCGCGGTCGCGGGCGGTGCGGGCGACGCGGGCGACGCCCTCGACGACGTCCGGGGCGCTCCAGTGCTGCGGCAGGCCCATCAGCGCCTTGGTGGCCAGCCGGATGTCGCGGATGTTCTCGATCTCGAGCAGCTGGCCGAGGAAGACCTCGAGGTTCTTCCACGGCATGTTCGCGACGTCGCCGCCGGAGACCACGACGTCGCGGACGGACGGGGTGCGGCGCAGGTAGTCGAGCATCGCGCCGTGCCGGTCGACCGGCTTCAGCTCGAACTTCAGCTTCGGCACCTGCGGCGTGGAGTTGCCGACCAGGTCCATGCGGGTGCAGTGGCCGCAGTACTGCGGGCAGGTCGACAGCAGCTCGGCGAGCACCTTGGTGGGGTAGCGGTGGGTGAGGCCCTCGGCCACCCACATGTCGTGCTCGTGCAGGCTGTCGCGGGTCGCGAACGGGTGGCTCGCCCAGTCGGTGCGGCGGTCGCTGAAGACGGGGAGCATGTAGTGGCGCACCGGGTCGGCCCGGAACGCCGCGGTGAAGTCCTCGCCGGCGGCCGGCATCGGGCCGTCGGTGGCGGGCACCATCGTGTTCAGCATCTGCGGCGGCACGAGCATCGACATCGTGGCCCGCTCGGCCTGGTCGCGCTCGACGTCGGCGTAGAACTCCTCGGTGAGCAGCTCCCCGAACAGGGCGCGCAGCTGCTTGACGTTCTTCACGCAGTTCACCCGCTGCCACTGGGCGCTGTCCCACTCCGCGGCGGTGACGTCCTTCCAGCCCGGGAAGCGCGTCCAGTCGGGCTCGACGACCTCGCGACGGGCGTAGGCGTAGGGCTGCGGCAGCTGCGTCATGCGGGCGAGTGTACGGGAGGACGTCCCGTCCACGCGCCATCTCGCCGCAAGTCTTCCCGTATCACTCCGGCCGTGACGGCGAACCGTGCGCCGGTGCCGCACCGCACGTCCGTCGCGCGCGCCGACCGGGCAGACCTGCAGGCAGGTCGACCCTCTGCGGCCTCTCCCAGGCCGCCGACGACGGACCTGCCTGCAGTCCTGCCCAACCGGCCGGCGTGCCAGCGGTCAGGGGAGGCGGCAGGCGTCGACGTAGCGCTCGAGGATCACGGGCCAGTCGGTGAAGCGGGGGCGGCCGGCGACGTTGGCCGCCGTCCAGCCGCCGTGGCGGAACCGGACGAGGGTGCCGTCGCCGTCGGGCTCGAACGCGATGTCGACCTCGGTGGGGTGGTTCGCGTCGCCGCCGAGGGAGAAGGTCTGCGCGTAGCGCGCTCCAGGCTCCCAGGCGGTGACCGTGCCCCAGCGGTAGGACCCGCCGCCGTCGAGCAGCATCGTGCTGCTGCCGCCGACGCGCGGCTCGATCTGCACGTCGCGCAGCCCGGACGGGGCGTACACCGGGTCCCACCACGTCCCGATCCGCTCGGTCAGCACCCGGAACGCGTGCTCCGGGCTGCCCTCGACACGCAGCTCGTGCTCGATCGGGGCGGCGGCCGCCTCGTCGTGGTCGACCTCGTCGCCGCCCTCGACCAGCTGGTGGAAGACGAGGCGGTTGGCGAACGGGTCGCCGACCTGGACCTCGAGGCCCCAGGGCATCGTCTCCAGACCGGGTCGCGCGTAGCGGTAGTCGCGGCCGACCAGCTCGCGCTGCACGGCGGCGGCGTCCGGCACCAGGATGCGGACGGTGGCGCCGGGTGTCGCGTCGCCGTGGTGCTCGGACAGGTGGAGCACCGCGCCGGCGCGGCTCACCTGCAGGTACGAGGGGGAGTGGTCGTCGAAGGTGTGCTCCCAGTCCTGCGTGAAGCCCAGGAAGCCGAGGTAGAACTCCCGCGCCTTCGCGACGTCGAAGATCCGCAGCACGGGGATGACCGGGCCGAACCCGTCACCCCCGGCGACGGTCGGAGCAGACTCTTTCGCGCTCAACGTGTTCCAGTCGCGGACGCCGTGCTGGGCCGCGACCAGCTCGAGCGCGTGGCCATGGGACAGCTCGGTGCCGCGCGCGGCGAGGGCGGCGCGCAGGCGGCGGGCCTGCTGCTTGAGGTCGTCGGTCGACGGCAGGTGGTGCGACATCGTGGGCCAGTTCCCGGCGGACGGCGGAACAGGGTGCCTGCGTTGCCTGCGGCGGTCCGCCTGGGCGGCTCGTCACGGACGGGGTGGAGCGGCGGTGCGACGGGCGTTCACCGTCCCCGAAGGGTGCAGGCGGCCGGCCGCCCGGGCCGTGCCGCCAGCGTAGGCGCGCCGACGGTCCGCGACCAGACCCGCCTCAGCGACCGCCCTCCAGCGGGCGGTGGCGCTGCGCGACACCGGCGGTGCCGTAGGGGTAGTCGTCGACCCGCGGCGCGCTGGCCTCGGTGAGGCGGTCGAGGTGCTCGGCGGGCAGGTCGAGGTCGGCCGCGGGCAGCAGCCCCTCGAGCTGCTCGACCGTGCGCGCGCCGAGGATCACCGACGTGACGGCGGGACGCGCGGCGAGCCAGGCCAGCGAGACCTGGGCCGGGGTGGCGTCGACCGCGACCGCGACCGTGCGGACCTCGTCGAGCACGGCCCAGGTGCGGTCGTCGGCGTTGCGGGCCTCCCACGCCTCCATCCCACGGGCCGGGTCCTCACCGAGCCGGGTGGCACCGGTGGGGTCGACGTCGCGCTCGTACTTGCCGGTGAGCCAGCCACCGGCCAGCGGCGACCACGGCAGCAGCCCGAGACCGGCGTCCTGGCAGGCCGGCACCACCTCGTGCTCGATGTCGCGCACGAGCAGGTTGTACTGCGGCTGCAGCGTGACCGGCGCCGACCAGCCGTGCGCCGCGGCCAGCATCGAGGCCTTGGTCACCTGCCAGCCCAGGTAGTTCGAGAAGCCGTAGTACGAGATCTTCCCCGCGGTGACGGCGTCGTCGAGGAAGCGCAGCGTCTCCTCCAGCGGCGTGAGCGCGTCGAAGGCGTGCACCTGGTACAGGTCGACGTGGTCGGTGCCGAGCCGGCGCAGCGAGGCGTCGAGCGCGGTGCGCAGGTGCCGCCGCGACAGGCCGACGTCGTTGGGTCCGTCGCCCATCGGGAACCGGCCCTTGGTGGCGACGACCGTCTGCGCGGCCTGCGTCGGGTGGGCGCGCAGCCAGCTGCCCACGATCTCCTCCGAGACGCCGCTGCTGTAGACGTCGGCGGTGTCGAGGAAGGTCCCGCCGGCCTCCGCGAACGCGGTCATGATCGCGTGCGAGGTCTCCTCGTCGGCCTCGGCGCCGAACGTCATGGTGCCCAGGCACTGCGCCGACACCACCGTGCCGCTGCTGCCCAGCGTGCGGTACCTCATCGTCGTCCTCCTGCGGGGTCGGGGGTCTCGTCCCACCCTGCGGCACGGGCGACCGGCGTGCCAGCCGTCACCCCCGCGCGGGCACCACCACGACCGGCACCGGCGAGTGCCGCACGATCTTGGTGGCGGTCGAGCCGAGGAACACCCGCGCCAGCGAGCCCGCGGACGAGGACCCGACGACCAGCACGTCGTCCGGCTCCCACGGCACGTCGTCGAGCGCGCGCGCCCAGCTGCGCCCGACGCCGACGAGGGTCTCGACCTCGCCGGGCGGCACCGGACCGCCGTCGAGCGCGCCGAGGGCCCGGCGCTGCGCGGCGGCCGCCTGCTCGCGCCAGGCGTCGAGCACGTCGTCCTCGGTCGAGGGCGCCAGCTCCGGCGGGTACATCGTCCGGCCGCGGACGCCGAACGTCGCGACCCGCAGCACCGCGCCGACGCCGTGGGTGATGGCCGCGGTGCGCGTCAGCAGGTCGACCGCGCCGGGGTCGTCGCGGAACGCGCAGGTCACCCGCCGCACCCGCGTCCCGGCGGACGCGCGGTAGCCGCGTGGTGCGACCGCCACCGGCACGGGGGACGAGTGCAGCATCCGCGCCGCCGTGGCGCCCGCGACGACGCGGCCGAGCGGGCCCTCGCTGGACGAGCCGAGCACGACCGTCGTCGCGTCGTGCTCGCGGGCCGCGAGCTCCAGCCCGGCGGACGGCGAGCGAGCGCTGCGCCAGGAGACGCTCGCCTCGACGTCGGACGCGTGCTCGGCGAGGTAGGCCGTCGCCGCGTCCACCGCGTGCTCGCCGCGCTCGGCCGACCAGGTCGCGAACTCCCCGTCGACCCGTCCCGGTCCCGGCACCGGCCAGGGCGCCGGCACGACCGCGACCACCTCGAGCCGCTCGCCGGAGGAGCGCGCCAGGACCGCCGCCAGGTCGACCGAGGACTGCCCCGAGGGGTCGGGCGTCCACCCCACGACGAACGTCACGACGGCTCCCGGTCGGCGTCGGCGCGCTCGTGGCGTCCGGGGTCGCGGCCGAGGGTCGCGTGGTGGCGTCCCCACAGCAGGTAGAAGCCGAGCACGATCGCGACCCAGACCGCGAAGATGACCCAGGTGATCGACGAGATGCCGTAGGCGACGTAGGCGCACGCCAGCACCGTCAGCACCGGGGTCACCGGGTAGCCGGGTACGCGGAACGGCCGGTGCAGGTCGGGCTGGGTGCGCCGCAGCACGAGCACGCCGATCGCGACCACCGTGAAGGCGCAGAGGGTGCCGATCGAGACGGTGTCCCACAGGTAGTCCGAGGGGACGAAGCCCGCCACGAGGGCGACGACCACCGCCACCACCACGGTGTTGAAGGTCGGCGTCAGCGTGCGGGGGTGCACCTCGGCGAAGCGCTTCGGCAGCATGCCGTCGCGGCCCATCGCGAACAGGATGCGGGTCTGCCCGTACAGCGTGACGAGCGTGACCGAGAAGATCGAGATCACGGCGCCGGCGGCGAGCACGCTACCCGGCACCGTCGACCCGGTGATGTTCGTCAGGATGACGGACAGGCCGGCGCTCTGCTGGTCCTCGCTCGAGAACTCCTCCAGCGGCTGCGATCCGACGCCGGCGACCGCCACGAGCACGTAGATCGCCACGACCACCGCGAGGGCGGCCATCAGCGCCCGGGGCAGGGTGCGCTGCGGGTCCTTCACCTCCTCGCCGGCGGTCGAGACGGCGTCCAGCCCGATGAAGGAGAAGAAGATCGTGGCCGCCGCGGCGCTGACGCCGGCTGCGCCCGCCGCCCAGAACGCCTCGAAGCGGTCGCCCTCGAAGGCCGTGAACGCGATGACCGCGAACAGCACGAGCACCGCCAGCTTGATCACGACCATGACGGTGTTGACCAGCGCCGACTCGCTGGCGCCGCGCACGAGCAGCACGGCGCACATGGCGACCAGCACCATCGCCGGCAGGTTGACCAGTCCGGTCGTGTTGGACTCGAACGGGATCGGCGAGTACGACAGCGCGTCGGGGATCTGCCAGCCCACGGTGTTGAGCAGCAGCTCGTTGAAGTAGCCGCTCCAGCCGACCGCGACCGCCGCGGACGACACGCCGTACTCCAGCAGCACGCAGGCCGCGACGAACATCGCGACCAGCTCGCCGAGCCCGTGGTACGCGTACGAGTAGGTCGAGCCGGAGACCGGGATGGCCGAGGCGAGCTCGGCGTAGCAGACGGCCGACAGCCCGGCGGCGACGCCGGCGACCAGGAACGCCACCACGACCGCCGGGCCGGCGTCGGGCACCGCCTCCTGCAGGACGAAGAAGATGCCGGTGCCGACCGTGGCGCCGACGCCGAACATCGTCAGCTGGAAGACGCCGATCGTCCGGGCCAGCTCGGGCCCGGCGTGCGACCCGCCTCGCGGGTCGGCCAGCGGCTTGCGCCGGCGCAGCTGCTGCGCGAGCGGCAGGGACGCTCGGGGTGTGGGTCTGGTGGCGGTCATCCGGTGCCTCCCCGGTCGTGGCCGGGCCCGGGCCCCGCCGCAGGCTCGCCACCGTAGACCCGACCCGCGCGGCGGTGAAGAGGGTGGGCGGCGGACCGCGACTGCGGCACGATGGCGCCGTGCCGGCCCGCCTCGCGTTCGAGCAGCACCTCGACGTCGTCCACGACGCCGGGGAGCGCCTGGCCGCCCACGTGGCCGAGGTCGACCTCGCGGCGCCGGTGCCGACCTGCCCGCGCTGGACCGTGGCCGACCTGCTGGCCCACCAGACGATGGTGCACCGCTGGGCGGCGGCGCACCTGTCCGCCGGCGACCCGGAGGCGGTGCCGTCGAAGCGCGACCTGCTGGCGTCCGTCCCCGACCTGCGCGCGCACTACCGCGAGGGGCTGGCGCTGCTGCTCGCCGCGCTGCGCGCGGCCCCGGCCGACCTGCGGGCGATGACCTTCCTGCGGGACGCACCGGCACCCCGCGAGTTCTGGGCCCGCCGGCAGGCGCACGAGACGACCGTGCACGCGGTCGACGCCCGGTCGGCCGCGCTCGGCCGCGCCCCGACCGCGCTCGAGGCCGCCGCCGCCGGCATCACGCCGGAGGTCGCGCTCGACGGCCTCGACGAGCTGCTCTGCGGGTTCGTCACCCGCGGCCGGTCGAAGACCGTGCTGGGGACTCCGGCGACGGTGCACGTGCGCCCGACCGACGTCGACGAGGAGTGGACGATGCACGTCGGCGAGGCGATCACGACGACGCACGGCCCGACGACGCAGGACGACGGCGACGCGGTGCTGAGCGGCACCGGGCTCCAGCTCTACCTCGGGCTGTGGAACCGCGGCGACGAGGTGGTCGGTCGCGGACGCGGGCGCGAGGTGCTCGCCGCCTGGCGGCAGGGGCAGCGGGTCTCGTGGTCGTGAGCCGCACCGGTTCCGCCGTCAGCAGAACCGCTCCCGACCTCGTCGTCGACGCGCGTAGCGTCGGCCCATGGGTGACCTGCTGACGATGCCCCGCACCCCCGGACGCCCCCGCCGCGCCCGACGGCCCGAGCCGCTGTGGCGCGACGTGCTCGGCGCGGCGATGCGCGACCTGCGGCACGACCGCGGCCGCACCCTCGTCGAGACCGCCGAGCGCGCCGGCATCTCCCCGCAGTACCTCTCCGAGGTCGAGCGCGGCCTCAAGGACCCGTCGTCCGAGGTGGTCGCCGCCGTCGCCGGCGCGCTGGGGACCACGGTCGTCGACCTGAGCGCCACGGCCGTCGGGGAGCTGCGCGCCGGCGCCCGGCTCGCCGAGCTCGCCCCGGTCGGCGATCCGGTCGCCCAGCTGCGCGCGGCCTAGCCCGTCAGCGCGCCCAGCGGCGTCCGCCGTGCCGGCATCACCACGTCGGCGACGCCGTAGTCGACCGCCTGCTGCGGGGTCAGCACCCGGTCGCGGTCGGTGTCGCGCCGCAGCTCCTCGACGGTCCGCCCGGTGTGCAGCGACAGCACCTCCTCGGCCTGCGCCCGCACCCGGATCACCTCCTCGGCCTGCAGGATGAGGTCGGGGATGGTGCCCTGGCCCCGCGCGGACGGCTGGTGCAGCAGCACCCGGGAGTGGGGGAGCACCGCGCGGCGGCCCGGCTCGCCGGCGGCGAGCAGGATCGCCGCCGTCGAGGCCGCCTGCCCGATGCAGGTCGTGGCCACCGGGGCGCGGACGAACTGCATGGTGTCGTAGACGGCGAAGACCGCGGTCACCAGGCCGCCGGGCGAGTTGATGTAGAGGTTGATCTCGGCGTCCGGGTCCTGCGACTCGAGGTGCAGGATCTGCGCGATCAGCGCGTTCGCGACGCCGTCGTCGACCTCGGTGCCGAGGTAGACGATGCGCTCGGTCAGCAGCTGGCTGTAGACGTCCATGACGCGGTCGCCCCGCGGGTGCGCCACCACGACGTTCGGGATCGTGTACGAGCTCATCGCGCGGCCCTCACGCTCAGGCCCACCGGCTGCCGACCGGCCGGTCGCACCCGCTCCAGCGAGTCGAGCACCTCGTCGACGAACCCGTACGTGCGCGCCTCCTCGGCCGTGAACCACCGGTCGCGCTGCGAGTCCTCGAGGACGCGCTCGAGCGGCTGGCCGGTGTGCTCGGCGATCAGACCCAGCACCGTGTCGCGGGTGTACCTCAGGTCCTCCGCCTGCAGCTCGATGTCGACGGCGCTGCCACCGATGCCCGACGACCCCTGGTGCATCAGGATCCGGCTGTGCCGCAGCGCGAACCGCTTGCCCGGCGTCCCGGCCGACAGCAGGAACTGCCCGGCGCTGGCGGCCATCCCGAGCGCCAGGGTCGACACGTCGTTCGGGATGAGCCGCATCGTGTCCGCGATCGCGAGCATCGCCGGCACCGAGCCGCCGGGCGAGCTGATCCACAGCGTGATGTCGCTGCGCTGGTCCTCGGCCGACAGCAGGAACAGCTGACCGAGCAGGCGGGTGCCGTTGGTGTCGTCGAGGGCCTCGTCGAGGACGACGATCCGCTGGCGCAGGAGGCCGTCCTTGACGGGGTCCGGCAGGGGACCGGTGCGGGTGTCGGGTGCGCTCATCCCGCCATGCTGCGCGGAACCGCGCGGTGGCGGATCCGTTGCTGCCGTTGGCAGATCTGCCCCTGGCAGACGGCCGACGCCGGCGCGAGGATCGGTGGATGGGCCAGGACGCGATCGCTCCCGACACCAAGGACTGGACGTGGGTGCTCGAGCGCCCGTGCCCCGAGTGCGGCTTCGAGGCGTCCGCCGTCGCGGCCGAGGAGGTCGCACTCGCGACCGAGCGGCTCACCGCGCCCTGGTCCGAGGTGCTGGCGCGACCCGGGGCGCGCGAGCGGCCCGCGCCCGACCGCTGGTCGCCGCTCGAGTACGGCTGCCACGTGCGCGACGTGTGCCGGGTGTTCGCCGGACGCGTGCGGCTCGTCCTCGACCACGACGGCGCGGAGTTCGAGAATTGGGACCAGGACGAGTCGGCCCGGCGCGGCCGCTACGACGAGCAGGACCCCGCCGTCGTCGCCCACCAGCTCGCCGACGACGCGCGGGGGCTCGCCGAGGCGTTCGGCCACGCGTACGGCGACGCGTGGGACCGCACGGGCACCCGCTCGAACGGCTCGCGGTTCACGCTGCTGACCCTCGGCCGGTACTGCCTGCACGACCTCGCGCACCACCTGCACGACGTCGGCGTCGCGCGGCCGGCCTAGCGCGTTCTCGGCGGCCGGGTCAGCTCGTGCCGCAGCCCTCCGAGCGAGGTGCGCGCGTCGGCGTCGTCGGCGTGCTCGCCCGCGAACAGCACTGCGTACTGGGCGATCTCGTCGAGACGCCACTCCAGGTCGAACAGCTCGAGCAGGTCGGGATCGGGCCCGACGCGGCCGGCGGGCCAGGCATAGGCGTCCTCCCACCCCGGGCCGTGGTCGACCAGCGTCGCCAGGTCGCGCTCGCGCGGCGCCACGGCCAGCGACTCCCAGTCGACGACGAGCTCGCCGGCATCGGTGCGCAGCAGGTTGCGCGTGTGGGGCTCGCCGTGGGTCGGCACCCAGGTGGCGGGGTCGGTGCGTGCCGCGAGCCGGTGGTACCGGGCGGTCCAGGTGCGCACGTCGTCGAGGCCGGCGAGCAGGGCCTCGTGCGCGGTCGCGCCGTGCGGTCCGCCGTCCCAGTCGCGGGCGAGGAGGTCGGCGAGCCGGTCGCCGAGGTCCGGGCCGACCAGCGGCGCCCACGACCGCACGTCGGCGCCGACCCGGGCCGCGTGCAGCCGGGAGAGCCGCGCCGCCGACCGGCGTGCGTCCGCCAGGTCGGCGTGCGGGCCGTCGCCGCTCGTCCCGTCGCGCCACGGTGTGGCGCTGAGGGCGCCGCCGCCGACGGGCACGGTGCACGTCCCGGACGCGGACCGCACCGGCGCGAGCACGAACTCCAGCCCCTGCGCGGCGAGCGCGACCGCGCCGGCGTACGCGCCCTCGAGGGTGGCCGGCGTGTGCCGCGGCTCGAGCGCGTCCAGGGTCACGAACAACCGCCGGTCGCCCGCCACCGAGGCCGCCCAGTGGTGCGCACCGAAACCGACCGGCAGGTGCTCGACCGCGTCGACGTCGGGGGCCCAGTGCGCCCGCACGGCACGCAGCACCTCGGCGTCGGCGACGTGGGACGGCGGCTCGTGCACCTGCGGCAGTCTGCCGATCCCGCCCGCCGCCCGGCGCGCGCGTTCGTGGGCACGGGCGGGGGAGTCGGAGGGCTCCTGCGGCTGCGTGCCGCCGGATCGCCGCTGTTCTCCCCTTCCTGTGTCCACGACGATGGCTCCATGAGCGACGAGCGACCCGTGCTGCAGCTGCGCCTGGTGGTGCACGCCGACGACTACGACGAGGCGCTGCGGTTCTACCGCGACGTGCTCGGGATGCCCGAGGAGGAGGCGTACGCAGGCGACGAGGGCGCGCAGGTGACGATCCTGGGCGCCGGCCGCGCCACGCTGGAGCTGTCGAACACCGCGCAGGTCGAGCTGATCGACCGGGTCGAGGTCGGTCGACGGGTCGCGCCGCACCTGCGCCTCGCGCTGGAGGTGCCCGACGCCGAGACCGCCACCCGGCGAGCCGTCGAGGGCGGCGCCACGGTGGTCGCACCACCGACCCGCACGCCGTGGGACTCGCTGAACTCCCGGCTCGAGGCGCCCGGCGGGATCCAGCTCACGCTGTTCGAGGAGCTCGGTGGTGCGGCACCACCCTCCGGAGCGCCTACCCTCGACGGGTGACCGATCCCGCGCCCGACGAGCCCGCCACCACCTTCGCGGACCTCGGTCTGGGTGAGCGCGTCCTGCGTGCGCTGTCCGACGTCGGGTACGAGAACCCGACCTCGGTGCAGGCGGCGACGATCCCCGTCCTGCTCGAGGGTCGCGACCTGATCGGCAAGGCGCAGACGGGTACCGGCAAGACCGCGGCCTTCGCGCTGCCGATCCTGGACCGGCTCGACCTGAGGCAGAAGACGCCGCAGGCGCTGGTGCTGGCACCGACGCGCGAGCTCGCGCTCCAGGTGTGCGAGGCGTTCGAGCGGTACGCCTCGCGCACCAAGGGCGTGCACGTGCTGCCGGTCTACGGCGGCCAGGGGTACGGCGTGCAGCTGAGCGCGCTGCGGCGCGGCGTGCACGTGGTCGTGGGCACGCCCGGGCGCGTGATGGACCACCTCGACAAGGGCACGCTCGACCTGTCGGCGCTCAAGGTGCTCGTGCTCGACGAGGCCGACGAGATGCTGAGCATGGGCTTCGCCGAGGACGTCGAGACGATCCTCGCCGCCACGCCGGACGACAAGCAGGTCGCCCTGTTCTCGGCCACGATGCCCACCGCGGTGCGCCGGCTGGCCCAGAAGTACCTGCAGGACCCGGCAGAGATCGAGGTCGGCGGTCGCGCCGCGTCGTCGTCGACGATCACCCAGCGCTACATCGAGGTCGGCTACCCGCAGAAGCTCGACGTGCTGACCCGCCTGCTCGAGGTCGAGAACTTCGAGGGCCTCATCGTCTTCGTCCGCACCAAGCACGAGACCGAGACCCTCGCCGAGCGGCTGCGCGCCCGCGGCTACTCGGCCGCCGCCATCAACGGCGACGTCGCGCAGGTGCAGCGCGAGCGCACGGTGCAGCAGCTCAAGGACGCCAAGCTCGACATCCTCGTCGCCACCGACGTCGCCGCCCGCGGCCTCGACGTCGAGCGGGTCAGCCACGTCGTCAACTACGACATCCCCACCGACCCCGAGTCGTACGTGCACCGCATCGGCCGCACCGGTCGCGCAGGCCGCAAGGGCGACGCCATCAGCTTCGTCACCCCGCGCGAGCGCTACCTGCTGCGCCACATCGAGAAGGCGACCAAGCAGCCGCTGACCCCGATGCAGCGCCCGAGCGCCGACGAGGTGAACGCCGGCCGGCTCGCCCGCTTCGACGACAAGATCACGGCCGCCCTGGCGTCCGAGCAGGTCGCGGTGCTGCGCGACGTCGTCGCCCACTACGTGCGCGAGCACGACGTGCCCGAGCTCGACGTGGCGGCGGCCCTGGCCGTGGTGCTGCAGGGCGACACCACGCTGCTGCTCGACCCGAACGAGGTCGTGCCCCCGCCGTCGGCGCCCTCCTCGCGTCCCACCGGCAAGGGTGCGCGCACCGAGAACCCGACCGGCACCGGCCGTCGTGCCCCGCGCGGCGACACGCCCCCGCTGGCGACCTACCGGATCTCGGTGGGCAAGCGGCACAAGGTCGAGCCTCGCCAGGTCGTCGGCGCGCTGGCCAACGAGGGGGGCCTGCGCCGGAGCGACTTCGGCAAGATCACCGTGCGACCCGACCACACCCTCGTCGAGCTGCCCGCCGACATGGCGAAGTCGACCTGGAAGGCGCTGCAGCGCACCAGGATCAGTGGCAAGCTCATCGAGCTGCAGCGCGAGGGCTGAGCCTCACGCGCGCGGGTGCCGCACGAGCCACCGCTGCGCCACAGCCAGGTTCGGCACCCAGCACAGCCACGCGATCGCCGGGTAGACCACGTCGACGTCCGCCCCTGCGGCAGTCGCGGTGCCGAGGTACAGGCGCAGCGTGACCGCGGCCAGGGTGAGCGCGACCGAGCGCACCATCCAGCGCCGGTGCCCGTCCACGTCACCGGACCGCACCCGCAGCACCGCCTCGGCGGTGCACCCCAGCCAGGCGAGCCCGAGCAGCAGGAAGCCCGCGCCGGCCACCGGTCCGGCCGTGGTGCCCACGGCCGCGACCGCACCGCTCGTCCCGGCGACCAGGACGCCCGCGACGTACGCCCGGCCCACCCACCGGTGCACGCCCGGGTGCCGGCGGCGCAGCGCGCGGACGGTCTGCACGGGCCACAGCAGCAGCGGCACGGCGGCGCTGGCGACGTGCACCTGCAGCGCGAGCGGCAGGCCGTTGTCACCCGGGCCGTCCGGGATCGCCGCGAAGCCGGTCGACACCAGGTACAGCGCGTACCCGGCCACGCCCCACGACAGGACGGCGAGCACCGTCCACCCCACGCGGCGGCCGGGCGAGGGTCGGTCCGCGGTCTCGGCGGTGCGCCGGCGGGGCAGGGCGTGCGGCACCGGGACGAGCGGCTTCGGCGGGGTCGTGTCGATCACGGGACCGAGCGTCCTCGCCACGAGGCGGAGCGGGCATCGGGGAGACCCCCACCCCGACCCTGAGCCGGCCCGGAGGGGCCGCGGTCAGACCCCGGAGGGGAGGACGTCGTCGGGGCCGCCGCCGACCTCGACCCCGGCGAGCCGCAGGGCGCTGTCGACCAGGGCGACGCGGGGGAGCGCGCCCACCTCGGCGGGCTCGAACCAGCGGGCCTCGTCGGTGCTGCCGCCCACCTCGGCCGCGAGCGCGCCACCGACGACCCGCGCCTCGTACACGACGCGGGCGGCCTTGCCGGGGACACCGCGGCGGGTCGGGTCGATGCGCTCCTCACCGGGGATGTACACGGCTGCCGCGCCGAGCAGCCGGACCAGCTCGACGTCGTAGCCGGTCTCCTCGCGGACCTCGCGGACGGCCGCCTCGGCGAAGTCCTCCTCGAGCTCGACCCCGCCGCCCGGCACCGCCCACAGCGGGTCGGCGACCTCGTTCCAGCGGGCCAGCAGCACGCGTCCGGCGTCGTCGCGCACGACGCAGTACGCCGCCAGGCGGTAGTCGACCTCGAGCTCGTCCACCCCGCCACCGTAGCGAGCGGCGCGGCGGGCAGGATGGCGCCGTGCGACCCACCGACGACCTCCCGCCGACCGGCACCGTCCTGTACCGGGGCGGCAGCATCTACTCCCCGGCCGACCCGTTCGCGACGGCGATGGTCGTCGCCGACGGCGTCGTCGGCTGGCTCGGTTCGGAGGAGGCCGCGGCCACCCAGGTCGCGGGGGTGGACCGGGTGGTCGACCTCGGGGGCGCGCTCGTGACGCCCGCGTTCGTCGACGGGCACGCCCACACCACCGACACCGGGATCGCGCTGCTCGGGGTCGACCTGGCCGGTGCCCGCTCGCTCGCCGAGGTGCTGCAGGCCGTCGAGGCCGCCTCCCGGGCCTCGCGCGGCCGCCCGGTGCTCGGCGCCGGCTGGGACGAGACCACCTGGCCCGAGGGACGCCCACCCACCCGCGCCGAGCTCGACCGCGCCTCGCACGGCGGCAGCGTCTACCTGGCCCGCGTCGACGTGCACTCGGCCGTCGTGTC
This sequence comes from Angustibacter speluncae, assembly GCF_054777815.1. NCBI lineage: Bacteria > Bacillati > Actinomycetota > Actinomycetes > Kineosporiales > Kineosporiaceae > Angustibacter > Angustibacter speluncae. The sequence continues at coordinate 157,119 of NZ_BAAHAF010000086.1, forward strand.
GTCGGCCCTGGCCGCCTCGCTCGACCTGGCCCGGTACGACGGCTGGGACGACAGCGGCCGGGTCGAGCGCGAGGCGCACGCCGTCGTCCGCGACGCGACCCGCTCGGCGCTCGACCCCGCCACCCGCGAGGAGTACCAGCTGGCCGCGCTGCGCCGGTTCGCCGCGCAGGGCGTGCTCACCGTCCACGAGATGAGCGCGCCGCACATCGCGCCGCTCGGCGACCTCGTGGGCCTCGTCGCGCTGACCGGCCGCGACGACCTGCCCGACGTCGTCCCGTACCGGGGGGAGCGGGCCGAGTCGCAGGAGCAGGCCGAGGCCCTGGTCGCCGCGCTCCGCGAGGCGGGGGTTCCGGTGCGCGGGCTCGCCGGCGACCTCAACGTCGACGGCTCCATCGGCTCGCGGACCGCGGCGTTCACCGAGCCGTACGCCGACGACCCGCTCGTGGCCGCGCCGCACGGGCACGACCACCGCGGGTACCTCTACCTGCAGCCCGAGCAGGTCGCCGCGCACCTGGTCGCCTGCACCCTCGCCGGGGTGCAGGGCGGGTTCCACGTCATCGGGGACGCCGGCGTCGCCGCCACGGTCGAGGGCCTGCGGCTCGCGGCCGCCGAGGTCGGGGCCGACGCGCTGCGGCGCAGCCGGCACCGGCTCGAGCACGTCGAGGGCGCCGACGCCGCGAGCGCCGCGGTGCTGGCCGACCTGGCGGTGGCGGCGAGCATGCAGCCCGCGTTCGACGCGCTGTGGGGCGGCGGCGAGAGCCTGTACGCCCAGCGGCTCGGTCCCGACCGGGGTCCCACCCTCAACCCGATCGGCTCGATGGCGGCCGCGGGCGTCGTCCTGGCGTTCGGGTCGGACTCGCCGGTGACGGCGGTCGACCCGTGGGGCACGATCCGGGCCGCGGTCTTCCACCAGGTGCCCGAGCAGCGGATCAGCGCCCGGGCGGCGTTCAACGCCCACACCCGCGGGGCGCACCGCGCCGCGCTGGTCGACGGCGCCGGCGCGCTCGTCCCCGGTGCCGAGGCGACGTTCGCGGTCTGGGAGGCGGGCGAGCTGGTGGTGCAGGCCGCCGACGCGCGGGTCTCGGCGTGGTCGACCGACGAGCGCTCTGGCACCCCGGGGCTGCCCGACCTCACGCCCGGCGCACCGCTGCCGGCGTGCCGGGAGTCCGTGCTGCGCGGCCGGACGGTCTTCGAGCGCTGACCGGTCAGCCGGTGGGCGACTGGTGGTCGTTGTAGGCGCCGGCAGGCTCCTGGCCGCTCATCGCCTGCACCCGCTCCATCACCAGGTCGGTGAGGGCCCGCCGCTTCTGGCCGGCGCTGGCCAGGTGCGCGACGGCCTCGACCGGCACCGGCTCGCCGAACTCGACCACGATCTTGTGCGGGTGCACGAGCTTGGAGTCGACGGGCTGCACGCGGTCGGTGCCGCGTACCGCGACCGGCACGACGGGCGCACCCGTCTCGAGCGCCAGCCAGGCGACGCCGGTGCGTCCGCGGTAGAGCCGGCCGTCGCGGCTGCGGGTGCCCTCGGGGTAGATGCCGAAGGCCTCGCCGCGGTCGAGCACGTCCTTGGCCAGGTGCAGGGCGGCCTGGGCGTCGGCGTGCGACCCGCGCGGGACGGCGACGGCGCCCACCGCCGTGAAGAAGAACCGGTTCCAGGCACCGGACGGGCCGGTGCCGGTGAAGTAGTCGCTCTTGGCCAGGAAGCGCACGCGGCGCGGCACCGCCACCGGGATGACGATCGAGTCGAGGAAGGACAGGTGGTTCGAGGCCACCAGCACCGGACCGGACCGCGGGACGTGCTCGACGCCCTTGACGCTCATGCGGCACCACACCTTGAGCCACACGAGGGTCAGCAGGCGCAGCGCGCGGTAGGTCACCGGGGAACGCTACCGCCCGGGACGCCCGACCCGCGGCGCACGCCCACGGACCGGTCACTGTCGCGCTGCGGCCGCCGTCGACAGGACGTCCTGCGGTCTGCGTCAAGTTCCACCGGAGAATCGCCCGCACCTGCTAGCCTCGGCCGCATGTCCTCGCCCGTCCGCTGCCGCGCGCCCAGGCGGCGTCCCGGGGGAGGCCACCGGTGCCCGTGACCGTCTGCGAGACCGCCGCCGAGGCCGTCGCCGGCGTCCGCGACGGCGCCACCGTCATGGTCGGCGGCTTCGGCCCGGCGGGCCAGCCCGTGCACCTGCTCGAGGCGCTGCTCGAGACCGGTGCGGGCGACCTCACCGTCGTCAGCAACAACGCCGGCAACGGCGACACCGGCCTGGCCGCGCTCGTCGGTGCCGGACGGGTGCGCCGGATGGTCTGCTCCTTCCCGCGCCAGGCCGACAGCCACCACTTCGACCGCCGCTACCGCGCCGGCGAGATCGAGCTCGAGCTGGTGCCGCAGGGTGTGCTGGCCGAGCGCATCCGCGCGGGGGGCGCCGGCATCGGCGCGTTCTTCACGCCCACCGGCTACGGCACCCCGCTCGCCGAGGGCAAGGAGGTGCGCGAGCTCGACGGCCGGATGCAGGTGCTGGAGACGGCGCTGCGCGCCGACCTCGCCCTCGTCCGCGCGCACCGCGCCGACGGGCTCGGCAACCTCGTCTACCGCAAGACCGCCCGCAACTTCGGCCCGGTGATGGCCGCCGCGGCCACCACGACCGCGGTCGAGGTGGGCGAGGTCGTCCCGACCGGCGGGCTCGACCCCGAGGCCGTCGTCACCCCCGGCCTGTACGTCGACCGCGTGGTGGTCGTCCCGTGAGCGCCCTGCTGACGCCGGACGAGGTCGCCCGGCGGGTCGCCGCCGACATCGCCCCGGGCGCGGTGGTGAACCTCGGCATCGGCATGCCCACCAGGGTCGCCGCGCACGTCGCGCCCGGCAGCGGCGTGCTGCTGCACACCGAGAACGGCATGCTCGGCATGGGTCCGGAGGCGCACGGCGACGACGTCGACCCCGACCTGGTGAACGCCGGCAAGGTGCCCGTCACCGAGCTGGCCGGCGCCTCGTACTTCCACAGCGCCGACTCGTTCGCCATGATGCGCGGCGGCCACATCGACGTCTGCGTGCTCGGCGCCTTCCAGGTGTCGGTCACCGGCGACCTCGCGAACTGGCACACCGGCCGACCGGACGACGTGCCCGCCGTCGGTGGCGCGATGGACCTGGCCACCGGCGCCCGCTCGACCCTGGTGATGATGACGCTGCTCGACAAGCAGGGCCGCAGCAAGCTGGTCGAGCGCTGCACCTACCCGCTCACCGGCGTCGGCTGCGTCGACCGCGTGTACACCGACCACGGCGTGCTCGAGCCGCGCGACGGGCGGGTGCTCGTGCGCGAGGTGCACGGCACCGACGTGGCCGGCCTGCGCACCCTCACCGGCCTCGACCTGGTCGACGCCACCGCCGACCGCTGAGACCCCACCCGACCACCCGACCCACCACCCGCACCACCCACGAGGAGGCACGATGGCCGACAGGTTCCGCGTCACGTACGCGACGCTGTCCGCGGACAACGAGCAGCTGCACACCGCGTACGAGGAGGGCCTGACCACCGCGCGCGAGTGGTTCGGCGCCGCCCTGCCGGTGCGCGTCGGCGCCGAGCAGCGCACCGGCGACCGCCCCACCATCGAGGTGCGCAGCCCCAACGACACCTCGCTGGTGCTGTGCCGGGTGCACGAGGCCACCGCGCAGGACGTCGACGACGCCGTCACCGCCGCGGCCCGCGAGGCCGTCGCGTGGCGCGCCCGCCCGTGGCAGGAGCGGGTCGAGATCCTGCGCCGCGCCGCCGACCTGATCAGCGAGCGCTCCAACGAGCTGGCCGGCCTGATGAGCCAGGAGGTCGGCAAGAACCGGCTCGAGGCGCTCGGCGACGTCGAGGAGTCGGCCGACCTGATCCGCTACTACTGCGACCAGGTCGAGAAGCACGACGGCTGGTCGGTCGAGATGGAGCGGCTGTCCGACGCCGAGCGCACCCGCAGCGTGCTGCGCCCGTTCGGCGTGTGGGGCGTCATCAGCCCGTTCAACTTCCCTATGGCCCTGTCGGCCGGTCCCGCGGGCGGCGCGCTCGTGGCCGGCAACACCGTGGTGCTGAAGCCCGCACCGCAGGGCGCCTACTCGGCCGAGCACCTGGCCCGCGCGCTGGCCGACGCCGGCCTGCCCGCCGACGCCTTCCACGTGCTGCAGGGCGGCGACGAGGTCGGCAAGGCGCTGGTCGCGCACCCGGGCGTCGACGGCCTCACCTTCACCGGGTCGTACGCAGTGGGCATGCAGATCCACCGCTCCTTCTCGACCGACTACCCCAAGCCGGTCGTGTGCGAGATGGGTGGCAAGAACCCCGCGATCGTGTCGGCGAAGGCCGACCTCGACACCGCGGTGGCCGGCATCGCCCGGTCGGCCTTCGGCTTCTCCGGCCAGAAGTGCTCGGCCTGCTCGCGCGTCTACGTCCAGCGCGAGGTGTACGACGCGTTCGTCGAGGGCCTGGCGAAGCGGGCCGGCGAGCTCGTGGTCGGCGACGCCACCGCGCGCGACACCTTCGTCGGGCCCGTGGTCGACGCGTCGTCGGTGCAGCGCTTCGAGGACGCCGTGGCGCACGCCCGCGAGGTCGGTCGCGTGGTGGCCGGCGGCGAGGTGGTCGGCCGCTCCGCCGACGGCGCCGAGGGCCACTACGTCACCCCGACCGTCGTCACCGACCTGCCGGCGGGCGACCGCCTGCTGAAGGACGAGCTGTTCGTCCCGTTCGTGGCCGTGGTGCCCGTCGACACCCTCGACGAGGCGCTCACCCTGGCCAACGACACCGAGCTCGGCCTGACCGCCGGCTTCTTCTCCGCCGACGAGGCGGAGGTCCAGCAGTTCCTCGACTCCATCGAGGCCGGCGTGGTGTACGTCAACCGCGCCGCCGGCGCCACGACCGGCGCCTGGCCCGGCGTCCAGCCCTTCGGCGGCTGGAAGGGCTCCGGCACCTCCGGCAAGGCCGGTGGGGGCCTGTACTACGTCCAGCAGTTCCTTCGCGAGCAGTCCCAGACGGTGGTGACCCGATGACCTCCCTGACCTCCCAGGTCGACCCGCAGACCGACGCGAGCGCCGACGCGCTCGAGTCGCTCGACACCCGCATCGCGCAGCACGGCGTGCCGCACGTGGCCACGGCGCTGCCCGGGCCGGCGGCGAGCGCCGTCCTGGCCCGCGACACCGCGGTGACCAGCCCGTCGCTGCCGCGCGCCTACCCGCTCGCGCCGCGGCGCGCGCTCGGCGCGGTCGTCGAGGACGTCGACGGCAACCTGTTCCTCGACTTCAACGCGGGCATCGCGGTGAACTCGACCGGCCACTGCCACCCCACGGTGGTCGAGGCCGTGCAGGCCCAGGCCGGCGAGCTGCTGCACTACTCGGCCAGCGACTTCTACCTGCCGATCTACTCGCAGATGTGCGACGCGCTCGCCGCGACGCTGCCCATCGAGGGCGACACCCGCGTGTTCCTGACCAACTCCGGGGCCGAGGCCGTCGAGGGCGCGCTCAAGCTGGCGCGCTACGCGACCGGTCGCCCGTACGTCATCAGCTTCTACGGCGCCTTCCACGGCCGCACCTACGGCGCGGTCAGCCTGACGGCGTCGAAGTCGAAGTACCACAAGGGCTTCGGCCCGCTGCTGCCCGGCGTGCACCACGTGCCGTTCGCGTACGACGTGGTCGACCCCGAGACCGGCGCGCGCTCGCACGACCCGGAGTCGACGTTCTCCGCGCTCGAGAAGCTGTTCCGCTACGAGGTGCCGCCGACCGAGGTCGCCGCGATCTTCCTCGAGCCGGTGCAGGGCGAGGGCGGCTACATCGTCCCGCCGGCCGAGTGGGTGCAGCGGCTGCGCGCGCTGTGCGACGAGCACGGCATCCTGCTGGTCGCCGACGAGGTGCAGTCCGGCATGGGGCGCACCGGGAGGATGTGGGCGATCGAGCTCGCCGACGTGCAGCCCGACATCCTGATCTCGGCCAAGGGCATCGCCTCCGGCCTGCCGCTCGGCGCCTTCGCGGCCCGGGCCGAGCTGATGGAGAAGTGGGGCGCCGGCGCCCACGGGTCGACCTACGGCGGCAGCCCGGTGGCCTGCGCCGCCGGCCTGGCCACCCTCGAGGTCATCCAGCGCGAGGGCCTCGTCGAGCACGCCGCCACGGTGGGGGAGACCCTGCTCGCCGGCCTGCGCGAGCTGCACGCCCGCCACCCCGGGCTGGTCACCGACGTGCGCGGCACCGGCCTGATGATCGGCGTCGAGTTCGCGAGCCCCGAGCAGGCCGAGGCCGTGCAGCACGCGTGCTTCGAGCGCGGGCTGCTCGTCCTGGAGTGCGGCGAGCGCACCATCCGGATGTCGCCGCCGCTCGTCATCACCCCCGAGCAGGTGCAGACCGGTCTGCGCGTGCTCGGCGAGGCGATGGCGGCCGTCGGCGCCTGACGGCACCGGCGGACGGACCGACAGCCAGGAGGGGAGCGAGGTGACCGGGCACGTCTTCAGCCGCGCCGGCGCGGACGCGCCGGTCATCTCGCACGGCGACGGCACCCAGCTGTTCGACACCGCCGGGCGGCGGTACCTCGACGCCGCCGGCGGTGCCGTGGTGGTGGGCATCGGCCACGGGGTCCGCGAGGTCGCGGACGCCGTGGCCGACCAGGCCGGCCGCGTCGCGTACGCGCACGGGACGGTGTTCGCGTCCGAGGCGCTGGAGTCCTACGCCGACGAGCTGGCGCCGCTGCTCCCGGTCGACGACCCGGCGCTGTACCCGGTGTCGGGCGGCAGCGAGGCGGTCGAGACCGTCCTGAAGATGGCCCGGGCGTACCACCTGGCGCGGGGCGAGGACCGGCACGTCGTGATCGGCCGGCAGGGCGCGTACCACGGCAACACCCGCGGGGCGCTGGACGTCTCGGGCCGCGACGGCCTGCGCCGTCCCTACGCGCCGTGGCTGGGCGGAGCCCGGCACACCACCACGCCGTACGAGTACCGGTGCCCGTTCCCGGGCACCCACCCCGAGGGCTGCGGACGCCGGCACGCCGACGAGCTCGAGCGGCTGCTGCTCGAGATCGGCCCCGAGCAGGTGGCCGCGTTCGTCGCGGAGCCGGTCGCCGGTGCCGCGCTCGGCGCCTGCGTGCCGCCGGACGACTACTGGCCCGCGATCGCGGAGGTGTGCCGCCGCCACGGCGTGCTCGTCGTCGCCGACGAGGTGATGACCGGCTTCGGGCGGACCGGGCGCTGGTTCGCGTCCGACCACTTCGGGCTGCGCCCCGACCTGCTCACCCTCGCCAAGGGAGCCGCGTCCGGCTACTGGCCGCTCGGCCTCGCCGTGGCCAGCGGCGAGGTGGCAGCGGCCCTGCGCGAGGGCGGCTTCACGCACGGGTTCACCTACTCGCACCACGTGGTCGGCGCGGCGGCCGGGCGCGCGGTGCTCGCCCGGCTGCGCGACCACGGCCTGGTCGAGGCGTCGGCCGAGCGCGGGGCCCAGCTCGGCGAGGCCCTCGCAGCCGCCCTCGGCGACCACCCGCACGTCGGCGACGTCCGCGGTCTCGGGCTGCTGCGGGGCGTCGAGCTGGTGGCCGACCGGGGCACCCGGGCGCCGTTCGCCCGGGCCGACCGGGTGGTCGAGCAGGTCGTCGCGGCGGCCCGCCGGCGCGGGGTGCTGCTGTACTCCTCGACCGGGTGCGCCGACGGCACCGACGGCGACCTGGTGCTGCTCGGTCCGCCCCTGGTCATCACCCCCACCGAGGTCGACGAGGTGGTCGACGGCCTGGCGGCCGCCGTGGTCGAGGTCCTGGGCCCGACCGGCTGACTCCCGTTGCGCGGCAACGCAACCGGACACGCCGCGCGACACGCCGACCGGGGTCGGGTGTACGGATGAATTCCGGGTGACAGGGCGGTGTCGCTGACCTGCGCAGACGCCCCGAACCCGCAGGTCAGGGGCGGGTTGACACCCGTGCTGCACCCGGTAACTTCTCCCGCGGTCGTCCACGCGACGTCCGACCAGCGCTCGGCTCCCGGCCGGGTACCTCGCACCCTCGACGACGGCCACGTCGAGCGGTGGGAGGGGACTCGCCGGGGCGAGACCACGGCGGCCGACAGGCTGCACCGGGGACCAGGTCGGGCCCGCGCGCTCCGTAGAAAACGTGCCACTGCCGCGCACCCAGCACGGCGTGGTTCGGCCCGAAGGGCGCGCGGGCCGACCGACCCCGCTCGGGCGGCCACCCGCCGCCGCCCCGCGCTCGCGCCGCGGTTAGCCTCGGTCGGTGCCTGCGACCCCCGACGGCGTCCTGCGCGACAGCCCGACGGTGCCGCTCGCCCTCAGCGTCCCCCTCGCCGCCGCCGCGGGCGTCCTGGCGTCCACGGCCTTCCCCGGCCGGTCGTGGTGGTGGGCCGCCCCCCTCTCCGTCGCGCTCCTCGCCGCGGCGGTCCGCGGCCGGCGCGGTCGCGCCGGCTACGCCCACGGCCTCGTCCACGCCGTCACGTTCCTCGCCCCCCTGCTGCACTGGACGAGCCTGCAGGTGGGCGCCCTGCCCTGGCTCGCGCTGGTGGCGGCCGAGTCGCTCCTGCTCGGCCTGCTCGGGCTGCTGCTCGCCCTGACCTCGCGGCTGCGCCCGGTCGCGTGGCGGGTGGTCGCCGGCGCCGGTGCCCTGGTCGCGGTCGAGGCGCTGCAGGCGCGGGTGCCGTTCGGCGGGTTCGGCTGGAGCCGGCTCGCCTTCTCGCAGTCGACCGCGCCGACGCTCGACCTCGCCGCCCTCGGCGGTGCACCGCTGGTGTCGGCGGCGGTCGCGGCGGTCGGCCTGCTGCTGCTGGAGGCCGTGCCGGCCGGGCTGGGCCGCCGACGGCCGCTCGCGGTGGCCGCGTGCGCCGTCGCCGCCGCCGCCGTCCTGCTGGCGGGGCTCGTCGTCCCCACGCCGGTCGGTGCCGAGGCCGGGACGCTGCGCGCGGCCGGCGTCCAGGGCAACGTGCCCCGGCTCGGCCTGGAGTTCAACGCCGAGCGCCGCGCCGTCCTCGACAACCACGCCCGCGGCACCCGCGACCTGGCCGAGCGGGTCGCGTCGGGCGAGTCCGAGCAGCCCGACCTGGTGGTCTGGCCCGAGAACGCGAGCGACATCGACCCGTTCCGCAACGTCGACGCCTCCCGGGTCATCGACGAGGCCGTCGACGAGATCGGCGCGCCGACGCTGGTCGGCACCCTGGTGCGTGGCGAGGACGGCCGCACCCGCAACACCACGCTGGTCTGGCAGCCGGAGGAGGGCCCGGTCGACGACTACGTCAAGCGAGCGCCCGTGCCGTTCGCCGAGTACGTGCCCTACCGCGACTTCTTCCGCCGCATCACCCCGCTGGTCGACCAGGCGGGCGACTTCGCCGCGGGCGACGAGCCCGGGGTGCTCGACGTCGACCTCGCCGACGGGCGCAGCGTGCGGCTGGGCGACCTGATCTGCTTCGAGGTGGTCGACGACGACCTGATCGCCGACGTGGTCGACGGCGGCGCGCAGCTGCTCGTCGTCCAGACCAACAACGCCACCTTCGGGCTGTCCGACGAGAGCGTGCAGCAGCTGGCGATGTCGCGGCTGCGGGCGGTCGAGAGCGGCCGCGCGGTGCTGCACGTGTCGACGGTCGGCGTGAGCGCGGTGGTCGCGCCGGACGGAACCCTGCTCGAGCGGTCGGCGTTGTTCGAGGCAGCCGTGCTGGAGGCCGAGGTGCCGCTGCGGACGTCGACCACGCTCGCCTCGCGGCTCGGCACCTGGCCCGAGGGGGTGCTGGCGGCGGCTGGCATCCTGGGGGCCCTGCTCGGGGTCCGGCGCCGTCGCCGCGAGGCCGCGGGGGCGACGACCCGTCCGGGTGCCACGACGACGAACGAGGGGGAGGAGACGGCGTGAGGGTCCTGGTCATCACCCCGACCTACGACGAGCGGCTGTCGCTGCCCGGCACCCTCGCGCGGCTGCGCGCCGCCGTCCCCGAGGCCGACGTGCTCGTCGTCGACGACGCCAGCCCCGACGGCACCGGCGAGCTGGCCGACGAGGCCGGCGCCCGCGACGCCGCCGTGCACGTGCTGCACCGGCCAGGCAAGCAGGGCCTGGGCGCCGCGTACCGCGCCGGTTTCCGCTGGGGGCTCGCCGAGGGCTACGACGTGCTCGTCGAGATGGACGCCGACGGCTCCCACCAGCCCGAGGAGCTGCCGCGGCTGCTGGAGCGGCTCGACCGGCCCGACCGCGCCGACGTGGTCATCGGCTCCCGCTGGGTGCGGGGCGGGTCGGTGCGCGACTGGCCGCTGCGTCGCGAGGGGCTGAGCCGCGGCGCCAACCTCTACACCCGCGCGGCGCTGGGGGTGCCGGTGCGCGACTCGACCGCCGGCTTCCGCGCCTACCGCCGCGAGGTGCTGGAGAAGATCCCGCTCGACGAGGTGCGCTCCCAGGGCTACTGCTTCCAGGTCGACCTCACCCTGCGCGCCCTGGCGGCCGGGTTCGAGGTGCGCGAGGTGCCCATCGAGTTCGTCGAGCGTGAGCAGGGCGTCAGCAAGATGAGCGGCGACATCGTCCGCGAGGCCCTCGTCCAGGTCACCGTGTGGGGCGCGCGGCGGCGCGCCGGACAGGCGCGCGACGCGCTCGCCCGCCGGCGCGAGGGCCGGTGGCACACGTGAGCGCGCCGCGCCGGCGCTGGCCGCGGTGGCTGCTCGCGCTGCTGGTCGTCGTCCCGGTGCTCGAGCTCGTCGTCGTGGCGCTGGTGGCGCAGCAGGTCGGCGCCGGGTGGACCGTGCTGCTGCTCGTCCTCGGCTCGGTCGTCGGGCTCGCGCTGCTCGTGCGGGAGGTCCCGCGCAGCTGGCGCGGCCTGCGCGAGGCCGCGGGGTTCGGGGCGCCGGTCGTCGTCGACGGCGGCGTGGTCGCCGGGGGCCCTGCGTCCGCGCGGACGCCCGTGGTCGGGCAGCGGCTGCTCGACGGCGGGCTCGTGCTGGTGGGTGCGGTGCTCGTGCTGCTGCCCGGGTTCCTCAGCGACGTCCTCGGCATCCTGTGCCTGCTGCCGTTCACCCGGGCCGTCCCGCGCCGGCTGCTGGCCGACCTGGTGCAGCGCCGCGCCGCCCGGTTCACCGGCCCGCGGGTCGTGGGCGAGCCGGTGCGCGACCCCGGCCCGGCCTCCGCGCCGCGCGGCCAGGTGCTGCGGGGCGAGGTCGTCGACGACGACCGCAAGCACCTGTGACCTGAGTCGGCTGGGCAGTGGCACCTGCCACCGGACGAGGCGTCCTGGCGTGTCACGCGTGTCGTCCTCCCACTCCGGTGGCACTTCCGTCACTGAACTGGGGAGACGGACGCCCGGCTGGGGACGGCGACAGGCCCCCGGGCGGGGAACAGGGGAGCACCCGCCCGAGGGCCTGCGGTCGTGGTGGGACGGCGGGAGGCCGTCCGGTCGTGCCGTCTAGGCGCTGCGCTTGTGCAGCCGCCCGCTGCGCAGGAGGGCGAGCCGCTCCTGCAGGAGCTCCTCGAGCTCGGCCTCGGTGCGCCGCTCCATGAGCATGTCCCAGTGGGTGCGGGCCGGCTTCACCGGCGCGGCCTCCGGCCGGTCGGCGTCGCGCAGCAGCGCCTCGAGGCCGCAGCGGCACTCCCAGAGCGCCGGCACGTCGGCCTCGACCGAGAACGGGAGGGTCGTCACGTGCCCCGCGGCGCAGACGTACTCGGCGACCTGGCGCGGCGCCGCGGCCACACCTGCCTCGGACTCGAGACTGAACGTCCCGAGACCGCTTCCCTTCAGGCTCCGCTCGGCCATCTGCCACCTCCTGGGGGTACCCCGTGACCTGCTGCACACGGGCGCGCTGCCCGTTACTTCGGTCAACGTGCGCCCGCCGGATGCTGTTCCTACCCCCGCCGTGAAGGTCTGGTGAAGGCTGCCCCGCGACAGTAGGACGATCCGGCCGGTCCCGCGCGTCGGGACGCTCAGACCACCTTCGGGACGGTGTTGCCGGCCTCCTCGATGCCCTTGCGGACGTCGACCCGGGCGAGCAGCAGGCCGCCCACGACGAAGAACACCATGAGCGAGACGATCGCCGGCCGGTAGGAGTCGGTGAGCTGGTAGACCAGGCCGAACAGCACGGCGCCGAACCAGCTCGTCCCGCGCTCGGCGGCCTGGTAGAGGCTGAAGTACTCGGCCTCGCGCCCGACGGGCACGAGCTGGCTGTACAGCGAGCGCGACAGCGCCTGGGTGCCGCCCATCACGACGCCGATGAGCACGGCGAGCCCGAGGAAGAGCGCGAACTGCCCGGCCGGCATGACGAACCCGATGACCACCACGAGCAGCCACAGCGAGATGCCGACCAGCACGCACCGCTTGGCGCCGTACCGGACCGCCGCCCGCCCGAACAGCAGCGCGCCGAAGACGGCGACCAGCTGGACCAGCAGGATCGTCTGGATCAGCTGCGCCTGCTCGAAGCCGAGCTCCTCGGACCCGTAGAGGCTGGAGCTGCTGATCACGGTCTGGATGCCGTCGTTGAAGAACAGGTACGCGAGCAGGAACATCCAGGTGTTGCGGTAGCCGCGCAGGTCGCGCAGCGTCACCAGCAGCTGGCGGAACGACCCGCGCACGGCGGCCGCCGCGCTCTCGTCGCGGGCCGGGACGCCGTCGACCTCCAGGACGTGCAGCGGCTCGCGGTTGCGCAGCCCGAGCACCGGGATCAGCGTGAACAGCCCCCACCACAGGCCCGCCGTCGCGAGGCTGAGGCGCACCGCCTCGCCCTCGGTGAGGCCGAGCGCGTCGTGGCCCTGCACCACCCCCAGGTTGACCGCGAGCAGCAGGAAGCCGCCCAGGTAGCCCAGCGCCCACCCGCGGCTGGACGCGCGGTCGCGCTCGTCCGGTGTCGCGACCTGGCAGAGCAGGGCGTCGTAGACCACGAGCGAGCAGACCAGGTTGATGTTGGCGACGACGAGCAGCAGCACGCCGAGCTGCCAGTTGCCGCCGCTGACCAGGCCCAGGCAGGCGGCCGCCGCCGCGCCGACCCAGGCGAACCCGGCGAGCATCTGCTTCTGGTGCCGCGACCGGTCGGCGATCGCACCGACGACGGGCAGCAGCAGCGCGGCGAGGATCGTCGAGAACGCGACGGTGTACGCCACCAGCGACCCCGGGGCGACCGGGATGCCCAGCACCGACAGGTCCGCCCGGCAGACCTCGCCCGTCGCGAGGTCGGGGCAGGCGTCGGCCCGGGCGACGGCGGTGAGGTAGGGGCCGATCAGGACGGTGCTCGTCGTGGTGACGTAGGCCGAGTTCGCCCAGTCGTAGAAGTACCAGGCCCGTCGCTGCCGACGGCGCGAGGACGGGTCGGGCTCGACGCCCTCGGGGACGGGCGGGGAGGCGGTCCCCTGGGGCGCGGTCACGCGTCCGATGATGGACCCTGCGCACCCCGCGCGCGGGCCACTTCGAGCGCCGTGTCGGCGCGGTCGCTGATCAGGCCGTCGACGCCGAGGTCGAGCAGCCGGTGCATGTCGTCGGCCTCGTCGACCGTCCACACGTGCACCTGCAGGCCGGCGCGGTGGGCGGCGGCGACGAACCGCTCGTCGACCACCCGCACCCGGCCGTGCCGCTCCGGCACCTGGAGGCAGACGACGTCACGGGTGAGCCGGCGCAGCGCGGCGGTCGGCGTGGGCACCCGGCTGGCGGCCCAGAACGCCGCCACGGTCTCCTGGCCGGGGGAGGACGCGACGCCCGTCGGCAGCCGGCGCAGCACGGCGCGGCGCCGTGCGTCGGAGAAGGACGCGACGCAGACCCGGTCCCACGAGCGGGTGCGGTTCACCGCGTCGACCAGCGGCCCGACGGCGCCGACGGCCTTGACGTCGACGTTCAGCCGCACCTCGGGCCAGCTGCCGAGGACGTCCTCGAGCAGGGGCACCGGTTCGCTGCCGCCGATCCGGGCGCGGCGGACGACGTCCCAGGGCAGGGCGGCGACCGAGCCGGCGCCGTCGGTGACGCGGTCGAGCACGTCGTCGTGGAAGGCGACCAGCCGCGAGTCGGCCGTGACGTGCACGTCGGTCTCGAGGTGGGTCACCCCGAGGTCGACCGCGGCGGCGAACGCCGCCATCGAGTTCTCCAGCCCCTCCGGGCTGAACCCGCGGTGCGCCATCACCAGGGGCGTCGGGACGTCGAGGTAGCGCGAGGCCGTCACGGCGTCCGAACCTATCCCGCCGCCGGCGATGCCCCCGGGCCGGCGGCGCGGCGGGCCCGGTCGACGGGAGCGACCTGCCGCTGCACCCAGAGGGCGCCGAGCAGCCCGACGGCCCCGACGACCAGGCAGCCGACCGCCAGGGGCACGACCGCGAGCAGGCCGCTCAGCGCCAGCGGGCCGCCGGTGACGCCGACGTCGCCGCAGAGCCGCCAGCCGCCGAGGAACTGCGAGCGCCCCTGCGGCGGGGCGGAGTCGGCGCCGAGGGTCATCACGATGCCGGACCCGAGCCCGTTCCCGAGCGCCATGACCGACGCCGCAGCGAGCACGGTCGCGAACGTGGACGTCAGCGGCAGCGCGAGCACCCCGAGCGAGATGGCGAGCACCACGGCCACCGCCACCGGGGTGCGGCCCCGCCGGTCCATCACGACGCCGGCCGGGTAGAACATCAGCACGTCGAGCAGGTTGGCGACGGCGAACAGCAGCGAGGTCTGCTCCGCGTCGAGCCCGACCGACTCCGCCCACAGCGGCAGCACCGCGGTGCGCAGCGAGCGGGCGGCGCCGATGACGAGCACGGCCGTCCCGAGCCCGGCGAAGACCCGGCGGTGGGCGCGCAGCACGTCGACGACCCGGGTCGGGTGCTCCGCGCCGCGCCGCTCGCGCCCGTGGTCGGGCACGAGCAGCGCGAGCCCGGCGGCGAGCAGCGACATGCCGGCCGCGACGACGAACACCGCCTGCAGGCCCCAGACCGTGATCGCGCCGGCACCGGCGAGCGGCCCGAGCAGCAGGCCGATCCGATGGCTGCCGCCGAGCGTCGACATCGCGCGGGCGCGGTGGGTGTCGGGCACGGCGTCCATGACGTAGCCCTGCCGCGCGAGCAGGAACACCGACCAGGTCGACCCGCTGACCACCACCGCCGCGGCCAGCGCGGGCACCGAGGAGGCCGCGGCCGCCGCGAGCAGCACGACCATGTCGAGCAGCCCGGCGCCGACGAGCGCCCGCCGCTCGCCGACGCGGGCGATCAGGGCCCCGGCCGGCAGCGAGGTGAGCAGCTGCCCGACGCCGAGCAGCGCCACCACGAGGGCCGCGGTGCCGACGTCCGCACCGAGCTCGCGGGCGCGCAGCGCCAGCACCGGCAGCACGGCGCCGTGCCCGAGGGCGTTCACGACCGTGGGGCCGTAGGCGGTCAGCGCGACGCTGCGGAGGCGGAAGGGCGCGGTGCCGTCACCTGCCCCGTCGCCGCCCACTCCCGACATCCTCCCCGAGACCGGCCCCGGACGCCCGACGCCCCGGCGGCTCGAGGGCTCACCGGGGCGTCGGGTGCGGGTGGGGGAGGAGGGGGCTCAGCCGCCGTACTCCCAGTGCCACGGCTCGGGCTTGCTGCCGGTCTGCTGCGCCCAGCTCGGCAGGAACCAGCCGTACAGCGGTGCGTTGTCGCGCATCCACCGGTGCTGCGGGGTCTCGAAGGTCTGCACGCCGCCGCACAGGTCGACGGCGGTGCCCCAGCCGTGGTTGCTCGTGCCGGGCACCGCGGCCAGGCCCGGCTTGGCGGCGCGCACCGCCACCTGCCCCTCGAGCGAGCGGTAGGAGTCGGTGATGCACAGCGGCGTGCCGAAGGTGGCCGCGTACGACTGGCTCAGCTGGTTGAACGCGTGGGCGGCGTCGGCGCGCAGCCGGTGACCCGGGGCGGCCCACAGCGGGCACAGCGCGTCGGCCGGGATCATGCCGTTGCCGTAGACCTCGGTGGGCTTGCCGAGGCAGTCGCCGACCGGGCCGGTGATCCGGTTGTCCTTGTAGCGGGCGGCCTCGAGGGCGAGCCGGCGCTGCTCGGCCTCGGCGCGCACGCGCGCCATCTCCTCGGTCTTGTCGCCGGCGGCCTGCGCCTCGGTCTTCACCTTGGCCAGGATCGCGCCGAACTCGGCGACCTTGGTCTGCTGGGCCACCAGGGCGGCGTCGGCGTCGGCCCTGGCCTGCACGGCCTGGCCGGCGGCGATGCCGGCCCGGGTCGAGGCGGCGGCCGCCTTCTGGGAGGCGTCGCGCTGGACCGCCTCGGCCTCCTCGACCGTGTCGACGACCGAGCCGCGCCAGCCGCCCACGGTGTCGAGCATCTGCACCCGCTGGCCGAGGTCGTCGGTGCTCTCGGACTCGAGCAGCGTCATGAAGCCCATGACGCCCTCGGTCGTGCCGCCGTGCCGGTAGGTCTGCGCGGCCCAGCGGCCGAGCTCGCCCTTGCGGGTGCCGACGAGCGCCGTGGCGGCGGCGAGCCGCTGCTCCTGCAGCGCCCGCTCGGCCTCGGCGGTGGCCTGGGCCGCGAGCGCGGTCTGCTCGGCGGCGAGCGCGGTCTCGACCTGGGTGGTCAGCAGGTCGATGTCGGCCTTGGCCTTGGCCAGCGCGTCCTGGTTGTTCACGACCTCGGCGGCCAGGCGCTGGGCCTCAGCCTGCTGCGCCGCGAGCTCCTCGGCGGTGGGGACGTGCACGCCGGCCGGGTCCAGCGGCGCCGTCTCGCCCTCGCCGGCCGGACCCTCCACGGCCTGCGCGACGGGGGCGAGCAGCAGCCCCGCGGCCAGCAGCGGCGCGGTCAGGGCGCCCACCAGCAGGTGGCGCGGGCGGAACGGGCGTCGGGTGGAGGTCAACGTCTCGGCCTTCGTCGGGTACGCGGTCGGCGGGTGCAGCGCGTCGTCGCCAGACGGACGCGGCGGACCCCGCACCGGTTCCATCGGCCGGTCGCACGCGCGACCTGAGGCCCTAGTGTGCCTGGTGTGACGCAGACCCCCCAGAGCCCACCGTCCGGAGCAGCCTCACCCGAACGGACGAGCCACCCCGGCCACCGTCGGCTGGGGGCCAGCGGACTGGCCGTGTCGGTCGTCGGTCTCGGGTGCAACAACTTCGGCGGACGCATCGACGCGGACGCCACCGACGCGGTCGTCGGCACCGCGCTCGACGAGGGCATCACGCTGTTCGACACCGCCGACGTGTACGGCGGGACGCCCGGCCGCAGCGAGGAGCTGCTCGGGCGCGCGCTCGGCCGCCGCCGCCACGAGGCGGTGGTCGCGACCAAGTTCGGGCTCGACCTGCAGGGCGCGAACGGCCCGGACTGGGGCGCCCGCGGCTCGCGCCGCTACGTGCGCACCGCGGTCGAGGCGAGCCTGCGCCGCCTCGGCACCGACTGGATCGACCTGTACCAGCTGCACACCCCCGACCCGTTGACGCCGCTCGAGGAGACGCTCGCGGCGCTGCACGAGCTCGTGGTCGAGGGCAAGGTCCGGTACGTCGGCAGCTCGAACCTGGCCGGGTGGCAGGTCGTCGACGCCGACTGGACGGCGCGCACGTCGGGCCTGACCCCGTTCGTGTCGGCGCAGAACGAGTACTCGCTGCTCGACCGCTCCGCGGAGGACGAGCTGGTGCCCGCCTGCGAGCAGGTCGGCGTGGGGCTGCTGCCGTACTTCCCGCTCGCGTCCGGTCTGCTGACCGGCAAGTACCGGCGGGGCGAGGACGCGCCGGGCGGCACCCGCCTGGCGTCGCGCCCGGAGCGGCTGGCCGCCGCCGACTTCGACCGGATCGAGGCGATCGGCCGGTTCGCCGACGAGCGCGGCGTGTCGATGCTCGACGTCGCGATCGGGGGGCTCGCCGCCCAGCCGGCCGTCGCGTCCGTCATCGCCGGCGCGACGACCCCGGAGCAGGTGCGCGCCAACGTCGCCGCCGGCTGCTGGCAGCCGACCGCCGACGACCTGGCCGCGCTCGACGAGGTCGCTCCCGGGTGAGCGAGCGGCCGGCGGGGCTCGAGCACGCCTGGCACACCGACGACCGGACGCTGCGCCAGGTCGTGACCGACCCCGCCGCGCTCGAGCGCCGGCTGGTCGCGCTGGGCGAGCAGGACGAGCACCGGGGCGAGCGGGTCTCGCTGCTGCGCCTGCTCGGCCGGCTCGACGAGGCCAGGACGCTGGCCGAGGCCGACCTCGACGCCTGCGCGGGCGGCGACGACCCCGCCGCCGAGGTGCTGGCGACGGTGCGGCTCGCCCAGGTGCGGCACTGGCAGGGCGACCTCGCGGTGGCGCAGGCGCTGCTCACCAGCGCCCTGTCGCACGCCGGGGCGGTGCACGAGCCGCTGCTCGTGGGCGCCGTCCTCCAGCACCGGGCGAAGGTGCGCTTCGACGCCGGCGACCTGGAGGGTGCCGTGGCCGACGCGGCGGCGGCGCTCAAGCACCGGCGGCAGGTCGGCGCCCCGGCCTCGCAGGTGCGCTCGAGCGAGCAGGCGTGGTCGACCATCGCGGCCGCGGCGGTCGCGGCGGCACCGCCCGGGTCGCCCCCTCCCGGCAGCGACCCGGACGACACCGTCCCCGTCGCCGAGGCCGGACCCCACCCCTCGTGACCACCGACGCGGGCCACGGCGACCTCGACCTCGACGCGCTGCGCGGCACCGAGGGCGGCCGCACCTGGCTGTCCGCGCTCGAGGCCCTGGGGCCGGCCCCGGCCGGCGAGGAGATCACGCTGCCCGAGGGGCAGGCGCTGGTCGACGCGCTGCTCGACCTGGCCGTGCCCCACCGCGAGGTGCCGCTCGCCCTGGCCGCCCGCCCGGGGCCCGGCACCCGGGCGTGGTGGCTCGTCGAGCGCACGGCGCGGGCGCTGCTCGCCCGCCTCGGCTCGCTCGACCACGACCCGGTGCCGCCCGACCTGCCGGACGTCCACCCGGTGACGCGCTGGGCGACCCTGCTGGCCCTGGCGGCCGTCGCCCCGCGCACCCGCGCGTGGTGGCGCGCCCGGGGCCTGCTCGACGACGTCGTGCGCGCGCCGCACCCCGACGTCGGCCGCCACGTCACCCACGCCCGCCGGCGCACCGGGCGCGGCGGCCTGGTGAACGCGTCCTGGCTCGCGCTGCACGCGCGCGGCCAGATCGTCCAGCTCGGACGCCTGCAGCTGGAGCGCTGCCGGCTCAGCGTCGAGGACGCCGCGTCGATCACCGCGCAGGGAACCCCGGTGGCGGCCGGCGACCACGCGCTCGGCGTGCACATCCCGGACTACTGCGGTCCGTTCACCCCGCAGGCGTGCGCCGACTCGCTGCGTCGCGGCGTCGAGTTCTTCGCCCGCTGGTTCCCGGACGAGGCGGTCGCGGTGGCCACCTGCCACTCCTGGCTGCTCGACCCCCAGCTCGGCCCGCACCTGCGGCCGGGCTCGAACACCGCCGCGTTCCGCGCCCTGTTCCACCACGTCGAGCGCACGGTCACCGACGACCAGTCGGTCGTCGAGTTCGTCTACGGCCGGCGCGAGCCGGATCTCACGGCCCTGCCGCAGCGGACGTCGCTGGAGCGGGCCGTCGCCGGCCACCTGCTCGCCGGCGGCCACTGGCGCGGCGGCCTCGGCTGGTTCGCCTGGCCGCCCGCCCTCTGACCTGGACGAGCGGTCTGGTCAGACGGCAGAGCCCCGCTTGGCGTAGAGGGCCTCGACGTCGTCGGCGAAGTCGCGCATGATCACCGACCGCTTCAGCTTCAGGCTCGGCGTCAGGTGGCCGCTCGCCTCGGTCCAGTCGGTCGCGAGGACGCGGAACCGCTTGATCCCCTCGGCCGAGGAGACGGTGCGGTTGGCCTCGTCGACCGAGGTCCTGATCTGCGCCCGCAGGTCGGGGTCGTCGGTGAGGTCGGCGAGCGCGGTGCCGGTGCGGCCCTGCTGCTCGAGCCAGGCCTGCACGCCGTCCGGGTCGAGCGTCACCAGCGCGGCGACCTCGGGCCGGTCGTCGCCGACGACCAGGGCCTGGCTGACCAGGGGGTTGCCGCGCACGACGTCCTCGAGCGGTGCGGGGGAGACGTTCTTGCCGCCGGAGGTCACCAGGATCTCCTTCTTGCGGCCGGTGATCGACAGGTAGCCGTCGTCGTCGACGCGGCCGAGGTCGCCGGTGCGGAACCAGCCGTCGTCGGTGAGCGCCTCGGCGGTCGCCGCCTCGTTGCCCCAGTAGCGCGCGAACACGTGCCCGCCGCGCACCAGCACCTCGCCGTCGTCGGCGGTGCGCACCTCGAACCGCGGGAGCGGGCGCCCGACCGTGCCGATGCGCTGGCCGCTGCGGGTGCTGACGGTGCACGCGGCCGTGGTCTCGGTGAGGCCGTAGCCCTCGAGCACGGTGACGCCGATGCCGCGGAAGAAGTGGCCGAGCCGCTCGCCGAGCGCGGCTCCGCCCGAGACGGCCCACGCGGCCCGGCCGCCGAGGGCGTCCAGGATCTTGCCGTAGACGAGCCGGGCGAACAGCGCCCGCCTCGCCCGCAGCACCGGGCCCACCCGGCCGGCGTCGAGCGCCCTGCTGTAGTCGATCGCGGTCTGCGCGGCGGCGTCGAAGACCTTCTCTCGCCCCGCCTTGACCGCCTTGCGGCGCGCACCGTCGAAGACCCGCTCGAAGACGCGGGGCACGGCGAGCACGAAGGTGGGCGAGAAGGTGGGCAGGTCGACGGTGACCCGGCCGATGTCGCTGTGGCCCGTGTGCACCCCGACCTGCAGCACCGCGACCTGGATCATCCGGCCGAAGACGTGGGCGAGCGGCAGGAACAGCAGGGTGGACGCCTGCGGGTCCTCGAACAGCTCCGGCAGGAACTCGATCGCGGAGGAGATCTCCTCGAGGAAGTTGCCGTGGGTGAGCTCGACCCCCTTCGGC
Source organism: Angustibacter speluncae (assembly GCF_054777815.1). Classification (NCBI taxonomy): domain Bacteria; kingdom Bacillati; phylum Actinomycetota; class Actinomycetes; order Kineosporiales; family Kineosporiaceae; genus Angustibacter; species Angustibacter speluncae. The sequence goes on from NZ_BAAHAF010000086.1 coordinate 177,848, forward strand.
CGCCCGGTGGTGCCCGAGGTGTAGATCAGGGTCGCCAGGGTGCCCCGGTCGAGGGCCGCACGCCGGCGGTCGAGCTCGTCGGCGGCGACCTCGGCCCCGCTCGCCCGCAGCGCGTCGAGCGAGACCTCGGGCGTGCGCGCGTCGAGCACCCAGTGGTGCGTCGGGCCGCCGCCCTCGATGGCCTCGCGGGCCTGCGTGAGCAGCCGCTCGTGCCCGTGGTTCTCGACCACCACCGCGACCGCGCCGGAGTCCTCGAGGATCCAGCGCAGCTGGTCGGCCGACGAGCTCTCGTACACGGGGACGCCCACCGCGCCGGCCGCCCAGATCGCCAGGTCGACCAGCGTCCACTCGTACCGGGTCTTCGCCATCAGCGCGACGCGGTCGCCCGGCTGCACGCCGGCGGCGACCAGGCCGCGGGCGACCTCCTCGACCTCCACCCGGAACTCCGCCGCCGTCACGGGCACCCAGGACGAGCCCTCGCGCCGCGACACCAGGCGCAGGTCGGGGTCGGTCTCGGCGTGGTGGACGAGCAGGTCGGCGAGGCTGCGTGGTGCCGACGCGCCGCGCCACCAGGCGTCGGCGCCGGTCGCCCGGGGGGCGGTCGAGGTCATGGCGCCAACCCTAGGGGCGGGCCCCGGTCAGGTCGTCACGACGTGGTCGGGCCCGTGCTGCGGGGGGATCCGCCCGAGCCGGCCGGCCTGGTAGTCCTCGAACGCCTGCACCAGCTCGGCCCGGGTGTTCATGACGAACGGCCCGTACGCGGCGATCGGCTCACGGAGGGGGCGGCCGCCGAGGAACAGCAGCTCGAGGTCGGGCTCCTTGGCGCTCTGGCTGCGGTCGGCCGCGACCGTGATCGCCTCGCCCGGGCCGAGGACGACGAGCTGGCCCTTGCGCACCGGGCGGCGCTCGGCGCCCACGGTGCCGCGACCGGCCAGCACGTACACGAGGGCGTTGAAGTCGGCCTGCCACGGCAGCTCGAGGCCGGCACCGGGGGAGACGGTGGCGTGGGCGACGGTGATCGGGGTGAGGGTGCTGCCCGGACCGCGGTGGCCGTCGACGTCCCCGGCGATGACCCGCACGAGGGCGCCGCCGTCGGCGCTGGTGAGCAGCGACTGCTGCTTCGCACGCAGGTCCTGGTAGCGCGGCGCGTGCAGCTTCTGGGCGCGCGGCAGGTTCACCCAGAGCTGGACGCCGTGGAACAGTCCGCCGCTCACGACCAGCGACTCCGGCGGCTTCTCGATGTGCAGCAGGCCGGACCCGGCCGTCATCCACTGGGTGTCGCCGTCGGTGATGACGCCGCCGCCGCCCTCGGAGTCGGAGTGCTCGAAGGTGCCGTCGATGATGTAGGTGACCGTCTCGAAGCCGCGGTGCGGGTGCCACGCGGTGCCCTTCGGCTCGCCCGGCGCGTACTCGACCTCGCCCATCTGGTCCATGTGGATGAACGGGTCGAGGTCGGCGAGGTCGACACCGGCGAAGGCGCGGCGGACGGGGAAGCCCTCGCCCTCGTAGCCGCTCGGGGCGGTCGTCACCTGCCGCACGCGCCGCTGCGGGGCGTCCGCGCCGGGCCGGGTGATGCGCGGCAGGACGGTCAGGTCGGGAACGGTGATCGCGGGCACGGCGTCCTCCTCGGTGATCCTTCAGGATTCAACTACGTGAACCGCCGGACGTCCAGGCCTGTTCCCGGGCCGCTCAGTCGGCGAGCAGGTGCCGCAGGTACCGCGCCGGGTCGTCGAGGTAGCTGCGCCAGTGCCCGACCACCTCCAGGTCCTCCCACGCGGTGCGGCGCAGCCCGTGCGGGCCGAGCTCGACGACGTCGGCGCCGGGCAGCGCGCTCAGCACGGGGGAGTGCGTGGCCACCACGACCTGCGAGCCCTCCTCGGCCAGCTGGTGCAGCCGCGCGGCCAGCACGAGCGTCGACTGGAACGACAGGGCCGCCTCCGGCTCGTCGAAGAAGTAGATCCCGGGCGACCTCAGCATCGCGTCGAACACGGTGAGGAACCCTTCACCGTGGCTCATCAGCGACGTGTGCTGCTCCCAGTACCCGGGCGAGCCCTCGACCGCGTTCATCAGGCCGAAGGCCGTCTCGGCGCGCAGGAAGAAGCCGTACCGCTTCAGCCGGGTGCGGCGCCGCCAGGCGTGCCCCTCGGGTCCGAGCTCGACGCCGAGCACCTCGCCCAGCGCCGTGGGCGGCCGGTCGGAGGCGTACTTGCGGTTGGCCCGCCCGCCCTGGTTGTCGAGGTCGAAGCACTCGGCGGCCGCCTCGACGATGGTCGACTTCCCCGACCCGTTCTCGCCGACCAGGAACGTCACCGGGGCGTGCAGCCGCAGCCCCTCGTCGGCGAGCTGGCGCACCGCCGGCACGCTGAGCGGCCAGTGGTCGTCGGAGGGCCGCAGGTGCGGCTCGACGTGCAACCGCTCCAGGATCACGCGCGCGTCCGGCGGCCGGTCAGGCGCGGGCCCGCGCCGCCGACTCGACCTGGGCGAGGGCGGCGGCGCCGACGATGCCGGCCGTGTTCAGCAGGGTCGCCGGCACCATCGGGGTCGACACCTCGATCAGCGGCAGGAACTTGTCCGCCTTCTTGCTGACGCCGCCGCCGACGACGAACAGGTCGGGGGAGAAGAGCAGCTCGAGGGTGCGGTAGTACCGGGTCAGCCGGTGCGCCCAGTGCTCCCACGACAGCTCCTCGCGCTCGCGGGCGCTGGCGGCGGCGCGCGACTCGGCGTCGTGCCCGTCGACCTCGAGGTGCCCGAGCTCGGTGTTGGGCACCAGCTGGCCGTCGACGACGAGCGCGGAGCCGATGCCGGTGCCGAGCGTGGTGACCAGGACGACCCCCGCGACGCCCTTGGCGGCCCCGTACCGGGCCTCGGCCACGCCGGCGGCGTCGGCGTCGTTCACCACGTGCACGTCTCGGCCCAGCACCTCGGTGAACAGGGCGTCGGCGTCGGTGCCGATCCAGGCGTGGTCGATGTTCGCCGCCGAGCTGACGACGCCGTGGCGCACGACCCCCGGCACCGTGACGCCGACGGCGCTGCCGTCGTGGTCGGGGAAACCGCCGAGCAGCTCGCGGACGACCTCGGCGACGGCCTGCGGGGTGGCGGGCTGCGGGGTCGGGATGCGGACGCGGTCGGCGGCCAGCTCGCCGTCGGCGAGGTCGACCGGGGCGCCCTTGATGCCCGAGCCGCCGAAGTCGATCCCGAGCGGGTGCGCGTGCATGCCGCGACCCTAACCGCCCGTCCCGACGGTCGCGCCCCGCACGGGCGCCCGTCCGTCGTCCACGGATCGGGACGCGACCCTCCCGCGAGCGTCCGCGATGCAGTACACATGCCCGTTGATCGGACATTCGTGATCCGACGCCGTCGCGCCCACCCGGCGCGTCGGGAGGTGGCGGGCCGACCCGGGGCGCCACCGCGGACGGGACACGACCAGGGAGACCGGTGACCTCGCACAGCGAGCCGCGGACGGCTGCCCCGAGGGTGCTCGCGGCGTGGACGCGCCGACGCCTCGGCGACCTCGTCGTCCCCTTCCGGCACCGCGACATCCGCCTGCTCTGGTTCGCCAAGGTCGCCAGCGAGATCGGCGACTGGTCGGCCCGCCTCGCCCTGGCCTACCTCGTGCTCGACCGCACCGGGTCGCCGCTCGCCACCGCCGCCGTCACCGCCGTCTCCCTCGCGCCGTGGCTCGGGCTGGGGCAGGTGCTGTCGACCCTCGCCGACCGGTTCACCCACCGCGCGGTCATGGTCGTCACCGACGTCGTGCGCGTCGCCGTCTTCCTGCTGATCGCCTGGACACCGCTCCCGGTGTGGGCCGTGCTGGTGCTGGTGTTCGTGGCGTCCTCGGCCAGCCCGCCGTTCGAGGCGGCGCGGTCGGCGGCGCTGCCCGACCTCGCCGGACCCGAGCACTACGGGCACGCGCTGATGCTGTTCAACGCCACCTACCAGGCCGGCCTGCTGGTCGGGTACGCCGCGGGCGGCGGGCTCGTCGCCGTCGTCGGTCCGTCCTGGGCGCTCACGGTCAACGCCGCGACGTTCGCGCTGTCCGGCCTGCTCGTCGCGGCCATCCGCACCCGCACGCGCGCGACGCAGGAGGAGGACTCCCGGCCCTGGTCCGACCCGCGCGGGGTGGCGCGGCACCTGGCGACCGCCGCACGCGTGTACGCCGGCGACCGGCTGCTGCGCACGGCCGTGCTGCTGCTGGTGCTGTCGTGCATGCCGCTGATGGCCGCCGAGGGCTTGGTGGTGCTGTACGCGCAGGACTACGCGGGCGGCGGGCCCGGTCGGGCCGGCCTGCTGTCGGCGGTCATCGCCGTCGGGGCGCTGGTGGCGATGTTCGCACTGCCGCACACCGGCCCGCACGAGCGGCTGCTGCGCGTCTCGGCCCTGACCGTCGTGGGGTGCCTGACCGTCTCGGGCGTCCTGCTGCTCACCCGTCCCGACCTGGTGTTCGGCGTGCTGCCGCTGCTGCTGCTCGGGGCGCTCGCCTCGCTGACCGTCTCGATCGGCACCATCCTCGGGTCCCGGCTGCCGCACGCCACCCGGGCGACCGCGTTCTCGCTCGCCCAGGGCGCGCTGATGTCAAGCCAGGGCGTGGGCGCGCTGGCGGCCGGCGCGCTCGCCGAGCGGACGACGATCGCCGTGGCGGTCACCGTCGTCGCGGTGCCGGGCCTGCTGTGGGCGCTGTGGTCCCTCGTCGTGGCCGGACGCACCGGCCCGGAGCCGGCCGCCGAGGCCGAGAAGGCGCGCCACCGGGCCTGAGCGCACGAACGCGCTCGACCGCCGCGGGGGCGACCGACCAGCATGGGGCGATGACCTCCTACGTCTCGCACACCACGGTCGACAGCCGCGACGCCTACGCCCAGTCGGCCTGGTGGGCGCACGTCCTCGGCTACGGCGACGTCCCCGGCGACCCGAACGAGCCCGGTGACGAGGAGTGCATGGTCGTCTCGCCCGACGGCTCGCACCGGCTGCTGTTCCTCGAGGTGCCGGACGAGAAGCTGGTGAAGAACCGGCTGCACCTCGACCTGCGCCCGGCCGACGGCACCCGCGACGAGGAGCTGGCCCGCCTGCTCGCGCACGGCGCCCGCGAGGTGGCCGACCTGCGGACGCCGGACGGCCGCGGCTGGGTGGTGCTCGCCGACCCCGAGGGCAACGAGTTCTGCATCCTGCGCAGCGAGGGCGAGCTCGCCGCCCAGGACGGCTGACGGCCACCCGCGGGGGTCAGACCTCGAACCGGCGCCAGCGTCCCTCCGAGACGACCTCGACGACGCCGTCGACGACGACCAGGGCGGTCTGCTCGTCGATCGCGTACGACGGCACGCCGAGCCCGGCCGCCCACCGCTCGGCGTCCGCCATCGTGTTCTGGGGGAAGGCGTCCAGGTGCGGGAAGATCGCGACGTCGACCAGGCCCAGCCCGCGGTCGTCGGGTGCGCCGGCCCACTCGACGAACAGCTCGCCCACCCGCGGCGCCATCACCATGCTCCCGGCGCTCACGCCGATCCAGACCGTGCGCTCCAGCGAGGGCAGCACCTCGAGCAGACCGGACGCGCGCACCCAGTGCGCGAGGTAGGTGGCGTCGCCGCCGTCGACGAGCAGCACGTCGGCCCGCTCCACCCACGGCACCCACCGCTCGGGGCCGATGCTGGGGAGCGCGGTCAGCTCGAGCACGCCGACGGAGGCCCAGCCGAGCCCGGCGAGGTGCGGCGACCCCTCACCGCCGGCGGCCAGCCGCTGCACCGACGCCGGGCCGCACATCGGGTGCCCCCACTGCGCGGTGGGCACCACGAGCGCGTGGCAGTCGCCGACCGGCGTGCCGAGCAGCCGCTCGGCCGCGGCGTGGATGCTCGGGTTGGTGACGCCGCCCGACGTCAGCAGCAGCCGCACCCCGGTCAGCCGGCGTCGGCGTCGGCGCGGGCCGCGGCGGCGGCGATCGCCTCGGCGAGCTCGGCGGGCCGGGTGACCTGCGGCCAGTGCCCGCTGTCCAGGTCGACGTAGTCGACGTCCTGCACCGCCGCCAGCTCGGGCAGGTCGCCGTCGGCGACCCACTCGCGCACCTGGTCGGGCGTGAACTCCGGGCAGACCATCGTGACCGGGACGGCGAACCGCCGCTCGTCGCCGAGCACCAGCGGGTCGGTGGTCAGGCCGGCGGGGGAGGGCACCATCGCGGCCTGCACGGTCGCGCGGGTCGGCTCGTCCAGGTCGCGCACGTCGGCGTCGTCCATCGCGTCCCAGCCGGGGAAGGGCAGGTCGTCGCCGTCGGTGCCGAAGCCGGACGCGGGCGGCCTGCCGGACGACGCGGGGAACCCGCCGACGTACACCACCCGCGCGACCCGCTCGGGCCGGGCGTCGACGGCACCGTGCACCACGGCGCTGCCCATCGAGTGGCCGACGAGCACGACGGGCACGCCCTCCGGCGTCTCGTCGACGGCGGCGACGACCGCGGCGACCTGCTCGGTGGTGCCGACGCCGGCGCGGCCACCGTCGGGGTCGGTGCCCGGCAGCGTCAGCGGACGGGCCCGGTGCCCGGCCCGCTCCAGGTGGGGCACCAGCGCGTCCCACGTCGACCCCTGCAACCACAGCCCCGGCACCAGCACGACGTCGGCCACGTCCACGCCCTCTCTCGTTATGATCGAACCTTCTCGATCGTTGACCGTAGGGGAATGATCCACAGATGTCGAGCAATCAGCCGGACGCGTCGTCGACGCCGGACTACGACCTCGACGACCTGCTGCGGGTGAGCACCACGCCGCAGCTGCGGGCCGTCTTCGACCCGCTGCGCAGCACCCTGCTCGACCTGCTGCTCGAGCGCGCGGCCACGGTGGGGGAGCTGGCCGAGGCGGTCGGCCGGCCGCGCAGCTCGGTGGCCTACCACGTGCAGCAGATGGTCGACGCGGGCGTGCTCAAGGTGGTGCGCACCCGCCGGGTGCGGGCGATCGACGAGCGCTTCTACGGCCGCACCGCCCGCACCTACTACGTCGGCGCGATCGACCCCGAGCAGCTGCCGCTGGTGACGAACTACCTGCCGATCGCCGCGGCCGAGTCCGGGCCGGCGCACCGGGACGACCAGCTGCGCGCCAACCTGCGGTACGCACCGATCGGCTCCGAGCACGTCGAGCCGTTCTGGCGGCGGGTGCAGGAGCTGGTCGACGAGTTCTCGCGGCTGCCGCGCACGGGGGAGCGGACCTTCGGCTTCGTCACCGGCCTGTACCCCACCACCAGCCGGCCGTCGCTGCCGCCGGGTGCCTGACGGGGGCGCTCAGCGACCGGGCGGCTGCGCCTCGTCGTCGTCGAGCCCGACCGTCGCCGACCCGGTCGCGACGTAGGCCTGCAGGCCGTCGAGGCGGTGCTGCCACATCCGCTGGTAGAAGCCGATCCACGCCATCGCCTCGTCGAGGCGCTCGGTGCCGAGCCGGCAGGTGCGCGTCCGGCCGACCTTCTCGGTGCTGACCAGCCCGGCCTCCTCGAGCACCCGCACGTGCTTGGACATGCCGGTGACGGTGATGCCGACCGGTGCGGCGAGCTCGCCGACGGTGGCGGGGCCCTGCCCGAGGCGCGTCAGCACGAGGCGGCGCGTCGGGTCGGCGAGCGCGGCGAAGGTGCGGTCGAGGGTCTGGTGCTGAACCACGTGGTTCAGGGTACGCGCGGGACGGGTCAGCCCAGCAGCCGGTGCTCGTGGGCGAACACCACGATCTGCACCCGGTCGCGCAGGCCGAGCTTGCGCAGGATCGCGCCGACGTGGGTCTTCACCGTCGACTCCGACGCGAACACCAGCCGCCCGGTCTCGGCGTTCGACAGCCCGCGGGCCACGGCGTCGAACACCTCCCGCTCCTTGTCGGTGAGCGTGGTGAACGCGGCCGGCGGCTGCGGCGCCCCCATCAGCTGGCGCTCGAGCAGCCGGGCGAGGTCGCCCGGCGCCAGCACCGCGTTGCCCGCGTGCACGGTGCGGATCGCGTGGGCCAGCTGGGCCGGCGTGGTGTCCTTGAGCAGGAAGCCGCTGGCGCCGTGCCGGATCGCCGTGGCCGCTCGGTCGTCGAGGTCGAACGTGGTGAGCACGACGACCCGCACCGGCTTGTCGCGGCGCGCCACCCGCTCGGGCGCGAAGATCTGCCGGGTCGCCTCGACCCCGTCCATCTCGGGCATCCGGACGTCCATCAGGACGACGTCGGGCTGCAGCTCGTCGACCAGCCGCACCGCGTCGAGGCCGTCGCCCGCGCTGCCGACGACGTGCATGCCGTCCTGGGCGTCGACGATCACCTGCACGCCCGCGCGGAACAGGTCCTGGTCGTCGACCAGCAGCACCGAGATCACGCGCGCACCGGCATCCGCGCGGTGACCGTGAAGGTCCCGCGCTCGTCGTCGCGCACGACCGCGAGGTGGCCACCCACCGACTCGAGCCGACGGCGCATGCCGTCCAGTCCCTGGCCCGAGCCGGGGTCGGCCGCCGCCGGAGTGGACGTCGTCGCGTTGTGCACCTGCAGCACCAGCTCCCGGTCGGACGAGTCGGGCCAGCGCTGCTCCACCCGCACCGGGGCGTCCCGGCGGCCGTGCCGCAGCGCGTTCGTCAGCATCTCCTGCAGCACGCGGTACGCGACGGCGGCCAGCTCGGGCGGCAGCGGACGCGGCGCCCCCGTCACGACCGGGTCGAGGTCGTAGCCGGTGTCGCGGGCGCCCTCGACGAGCCGCTCGAGCTCGTCGACCCGGGCGGGGCGGTCGGTGCCGGCGGGGTCGGCCAGCACCTGCCGCACGTCGGTGAGCGAGGACCGGGCCGAGCCGGCGATCGTCGCGAGCACCTGCTTGAGCCGGGCCGGGTCGTCGTCGGGCAGGTACTGCGCCGACTCCGCCTGGGCCAGGATCACGGCGAGCGAGTGGCCGACGACGTCGTGCACGTCGCGGGCGAGCCGGGCCTGGTCCATCCGCAGCCGGGCGATCTCGAAGGCCTGCTCGGTCTCGAGCCGGGCGGCCGCCTCGGCCTCCTGCGCCACCTCCTGCTGCTGCCGCGAGGCGGCGGCGCGGTCGGCGAACCGCAGCGCCAGGCCGGCCAGCCAGGCGGACCCGAGCACCGCCAGCGGGAAGGCGACCGCACCGACCAGGCCGTAGCCCCCGAACCTCGACACCACGTCGAGCAGGTCGCGCAGCAGCTCGGTGTCGGCCTGCGGCCGGGGGTAGACGCCGGCCGCGACGGCGAGCGCCGCGACGGCGACCCCGCCGGGCACCGACAGCGCCCCGGCGACCGCCGTCGGGATCCGGCCCCAGCGGGCGGTGCCGAAGGCCACGACCAGCAGCGCGACCTCGGTGAGCAGCAGGGGCACCGCCGACAGCAGGTGCAGCACGCCGAGCACCCAGACGACGCCGAGCGCGACGGCCGGGGCCCGACGGGCCAGCCCCACCGCCAGCGCGACGACGAGCACGCCGGCCGCGGCGAGCACGGTGGTGCGGGTGCCGTAGCCGAGCAGCGCGGTGCGCTCGGAGATCTCGATGACGCCGGCGGCCACCACGAGCACGAGGAGCAGCAGCTCGGGCCACCACCCGTGCAGCTGCGGTCGCGAGGGCGCGGCGTGCGGCTGCGCGTCGGGGGCCGTGGCGGTCGTCGTCGCGGCGCTCACGCCCGTCCCCCCTCCGTCGCGGTCGTCGTCCGGCGCGTCCCAGCGAACCACACCGGCGGTCGCGCTCACGCGGGCACGACCGCGCCCGCCAGCGCGTCGCGCACCAGCAGGTCGAGCAGGTCGCCGTAGGCGGTGCCGCCCGCGGCGAACATCAGCGGGACGGCCGACCCGGGCGTCATGCCGGGGACCGTGTTCACCTCGTTCAGCACCGGGCCGTCTGCCGTGACGAAGAAGTCGACGCGCGCGAGTCCGCGGCAGCCGAGGGCGTCGAAGACGACGAGCGCAGCGCGCTCGAGCTCCTCGTGCTCGGCAGTCGTCAGCGCCGCGGGGATGCGCACGAGCGCCCCGCCGCCGTACTTCGTCGAGTGGTCGAACACGCCGTCGCACAGCACCTCCTCGACCGGCGGGACGAGCCGGGTGCCGTCCGGGCGCTCCAGCACGGCGACGCAGACCTCCCGCCCGACGACGACGTCCTCGACGAGCACGCGCGGGCCGAGCGCGAACGCCGCGGCCAGCGCGGGCGCCAGGTCGACGGCCTCGCGCACCAGCGTGACGCACAGGCTCGACCCGGCGGCGACCGGCTTCACGACGACCGGTCCGCCCCAGGCGAGCTCGCCGGCCGTGCGCCGGTCGACCAGCCGGCCGGGCGCCGTGCGGACCCCGACCGAGCGCGCGACCGCCTTGGTGACCCACTTGTCCATCCCGACGGCGCCCGCGCCGAGGCCGGACCCGACGTAACGCACGCCCGCGAGCTCGAACAGCGCCGCGAGCGAGCCGTCCTCGCCGTTCGCGCCGTGCACGAGGGGGAACGCGACGTCGCAGGTGCGCAGCACCTGCACCGCCCCCGCCAGCCCGAGCGGACGGTGCTCGTCGTCGCGCCAGCAGCCCTGCCGGTCGATCGTGAGGCGCACGACGTCGTAGGGGCGGCCGGGCAGGGCGTCGAGGGCGTCGGCGACGGCGCGTGCCGACCCGAGCGACACGTCGTGCTCGGGGCTGCGGCCGCCGCCGACCACGGCGACCCGGGTGCGGGGGGTGGGGGTCCACCGGTCGGTGGGCGGTGCTGCGAGGACGGTCATCGGGACTCCCGGGTGATCTCGTGCTGGTGGCAGGTGGAGGTGGTGGTGCGGCGCACGCGCGGGCCGGTGCCGACGAGCACCTCGGCCTCGAGCCGGCCCGACCAGCGCGCCCAGTCGCGGAGCGTCGGCTCGCCGGCACCACCGGGGCCGTGGACGGTGACGGGGTCGCCGGGGCGCTCGGCAGCGTGCGGGCCGAGGTCGACGACGAGCTGATCCATGCTGATCCGCCCGACGACGGGCACGCGCCGGGTGCCGACCTGCACGGCCGCGCCGGCGACGTCGCGGGGCAGGCCGTCCGCGTAGCCGAGCGGCACCGTCCCGAGGACGGTCGGGCGCGGCGTCCGCCAGCTCGCGCCGTAGCCGACGGCGGTGCCCGTGCCGGCCGAGCGGACGGCGGTGAGCGGCGCGGTCAGCGTGACCGCCGGTCGCAGCAGGCCCGACCCGACGGGGTCGATGCCGAGCAGGCCGGCACCGACGCGGACGAGGTCGTGGTGGGAGTCGGGGTCGGCGAGCACCGCGGCGGTCGAGGCGAGGTGCCGCACGGACGGTCGCAGGCCGACCGCGTGGGCGACCGCGATGCCCTGCCGGAACCGCCTGCGCTGCAACGGGTTGCGCAGCGACGTCGGCTGGTCGGCGCACGCCAGGTGGCTCATCAGGCCGACCACGCGGACGCGGCCGGCGCGCTCGGCGTCGCGGGCCGCCGCACAGAGCGACCGCCAGCGGGCGACCGGGGCACCGTCGCGGGCCAGGCCGGTGTCGAGGTGCAGGTGCACGCGCGCACCGGTCGGCAGGGCGGCCAGCTCGTCCACCGACGCGACGCCGAGCTCGACGCGGGACGCGACGGCTGCACCGAGGTCGGCCCCCGGGGTCGGCAGCCAGGCGAGCAGCGGCGCGGTGACGCCGTCCGCACGCAGGGCGTGGGCCTCGTCGACCGTCGCGACGCCCACGCCGACCGCGCCGTGCGCGAGCGCCGTCCGGGCCAGCGCGGTCGCACCCGCGCCGTACCCGTCCGCCTTGACGACCGCGAGCACCGAGGCGCGGGTGCGTCCGGCGAGCACCCGGGTGTTGTGGGCGACCGCGTCCAGGTCGAGGGCGAGCGTCGGCCGGGTGGGCCGCGCGAGGGGCGCGCGGTCGTCCTGCGGCGCGACGTCGAGGTCGAGCAGGGCGCTCACGGCGCGTCCTCGTCCACGACGGGGCCGTAGAGGGCGGCCGGCGCACCGGTCGACAGCGCCCAGTAGCGGTCGCCGAAGCTCCAGTGCCACCACTCGGTCGGGTAGTTCACGAGTCCGGCGTCACCGAGGACGCGCACCAGCAGGTCGCGGTGCCGTCGCGCCGCCGCGGGGACGTCGGCGTGCAGGAAGCAGGCGCCGGCCGACTCCTCGGGCGTCGCGTCGATCGCCGTCCCCAGGTCGAGCTCGTGGCCGTCGGCGTCGACGAGGGTGAGGTCGACGGCCGCCGCGGCCACGTGCGGTGCCACGGCGAGCGGTGCGACGAAGCGGCTGGTGAGCCGGTGCACCACCTGCTCGTCCGCGCCGGGGTGGGCGGAGCGCACCTGGGCGGCGTAGCGCGCGATGATCGCGCGCTGCGCGGCAGCCGGGCGGTGGCCCTCGACGACCCGCAGCCCGATGCCGTCCGGGAGGGTCGACCTGGCGTCGGCGAGCCGCGCGGCCAGACCGGCGCGCACCAGGGCGCGGGCCGGTCCGAACGCCGGGTCGAGCCGCACCAGCGGCTCGGGGAGGCCGAGCACCGGCACGGCCGCGACGGCGGGGTCGCTCAGCAGCACCGGGCCGGGGGCGCGGGTCGTGGTCGTCGTCATGCACCCAGCGTCGGCGCCCACCGGGGTCGGCCGGATCCGTCGCAGGTACCGCGGCGGTGTCCTCGAGGTGGAGGCGGCGGCACCAGCGGGTGGCCGACAGTCGTGGTGTGCTCGAGACGACCCTGGACGAGATCGCCGCCCTGACCGGCGGCACGGTGGCCGGCCCCCGTCGTGCGGTGGTCCGCGACCTGGTGGTGCGCGGCGAGGCCTACCTCGACAGCCGCGCGCCGGTGCCCGGCGGGCTCTTCGTCGCGCTGGCGGGGGAGCGCGCCGACGGCCACGACCACGTCGCCGGAGCCCACGCCGTGCTCGGCAGCCGGCCGACCCCGCGACCCACGGTCGTGGTGGCCGACCCGGTCGTCGCGCTCGGCGACCTGGCCCGCCACGTCGTGCGCCGGGTGCGCCCGCGGGTGCTCGCCGTCACCGGCTCGCACGGCAAGACCACCACCACGCGGCTGCTCGCGGCGTGCCTGCCCGGGGCGGTCGCGACCCGCGGCAACCAGAACAACGAGCTCGGCGTCCCGCTGACGGCGCTGCGGCTCACCGCGCCCGCCGACCTGGACGGGGACCGGACGGACGGGGTAGGGACGCCCGGAGGGGAGCGTCCCGACCTCGTGCTCGAGATGGGGTCGCGCGGCGTCGGACAGCTCACCTACCTGGCCGGCGTCGCGCCGCCCGAGATCGCCGCGGTGACCGCGGTCGGCACCTCGCACCTCGGGCGCTTCGGCTCGCGCGACCTGCTGGCCCGCGCCAAGGGCGAGCTGGCGGAGGCGGTCTCGGGCACCTGCGTGCTGAACGCCGACGACCCGCGGGTGCTCGCGATGGCGTCCCGCACCTCGGCCGACGTGATCACCTTCGGGCGCAGCGGCGACGTCGCGTGGTCCGGCGTCCGCCTCGACGACCAGGGCCGGCCCGCGTTCGTCCTGCACGCGCACGGCGTTTCGGCGCCGGTGCGGTTGCGGGTGGTGGGGGAGCACCAGGTGGCAGACGCGGCCTGTGCCGCCGCGATGGCGACCGCGGCAGGCGTGCCGCTCGACCTGGTCGCCGAGCGGCTCGGCGCCGCGGAGCCGGTGGACCAGCGGCTCGTGCGCCGCGTGGCGGCCGACGGCCCGGTCGTGCTCGACGACACCTACAACGCCGCACCGGCCTCGGTGGTCGCCGCGCTGCGCACCCTCGCCGCGGTCGCGCCACCTGGCCACCGGCACGCCGTGCTCGGCCCGATGGGCGAGCTCGGCGAGGCGTCCGAGCGCGGCCACCGGGCGGTCGCGCTGGTGGCGCGCTCGCTCGGCGTGCAGGTCGTGGCCGTCGGGGAGGCCGCGCGCCCGCTCGTGCTGCCCGGCACCACCTGGGTCCCCGACCAGGCCGCCGCGCTGGACGTCGTGCGCCGGCTCGGCCCCGCCGACACCGTCCTGGTCAAGGCCTCCCGCGGCGCCCGCCTCGAGACGCTCGTCGAGGCCCTCCTCGCTCGCTGACCGTTTCCCCAGTTCAGTGCCGGAAGTGACACCGGAGTGGTGCGACGACACGCGTGACACGCCAGGACGCCTCGTGCAGTGCGCCAGGATAGGTCTCGTGAGCGACCAGCCGGGCGGGCCGGAGCCCGCGGTGCCCCCGCAGCGGGTGCGCCACCTGGTGCTGCTGCGCCGCGTCCGCGACCGCATCGACCGCGACTACGCGCAGCCGCTGGACGTCGAGGCCCTCGCCCGCGGGGTGCACATGTCCGCGGGGTACCTGAGCCGCGAGTTCCGCGCGGCGTTCGGCGAGTCGCCGTACTCGTACCTGATGACCCGGCGGATCGAGCGGGCGATGACGCTGCTGCGCCGCACCGACCTCAGCGTCACCGACATCTGCTTCACGGTCGGCTGCTCCTCGCTCGGCACCTTCAGCACCCGGTTCACCGAGCTGGTCGGCGTGCCCCCGAGCACCTACCGCCGGCAGGTCGTCGGCGACCTCGACGCCGTGCCGGCGTGCGAGGTCAAGAAGGTCACCAGGCCGGTCAGGAATCGAGAAGCGCGCCAGAACGCCGGGTCCTAGCGTCGTCGGCATGAACCTGAGCATCCACACCACGTTCCTGCCCCACGACGACGCGGAGGCCGCGCTCGGCTTCTACCGCGACACCCTCGGTTTCGAGCTCCGCAACGACGTCGAGAACGGCGGGCTCCGCTGGCTGACCGTCGGTCCGCCCGGGCAGCCCGACGTCAACCTCGTGCTGTCGCCGCCCGCCGCCGACCCCGGCGTCACCGACGAGGAGCGCCGCGTCGTCACCGAGATGATGGCCAAGGGCACCTACGCCGCCATCATGCTCTCGACGCCCGACCTGGACGCCACCTTCGAGCGGCTGCAGGCCGGCGACGCCGACGTCGTGCAGGAGCCGACCGACCAGTTCTGGGGCGCCCGCGACTGCGCCGTCCGCGACCCCGCGGGCAACATGGTCAGGATCCAGCAGCAGCAGCGCTGAGTTCGGGCGCCGTCCGAGGTCGGAACACCGACACCAGCGCCCACCGATCGGGGAGACTGCCGCGCATGGCCAGGAAGCAGACGACGCCGCACGCCGCCGACACGCACGAGATGATCCGCGTCGTCGGGGCCCGGGAGAACAACCTCAAGGACGTCAGCGTCGAGATCCCGAAGCGGCGGCTCACCGTCTTCACCGGGGTGTCGGGGTCGGGCAAGAGCTCGCTGGTGTTCGCCACGATCGCCGCCGAGTCGCAGCGGATGATCAACGAGACCTACAGCGCGTTCGTCCAGGGCTTCATGCCGACGCTGGCCCGGCCGGACGTCGACCACCTCGAGGGCCTGACCACCGCGATCATCGTCGACCAGGAGCGGATGGGAGCCAACCCCCGCTCCACCGTGGGGACGGCGACCGACGCCAACGCGATGCTGCGCATCCTGTTCAGCCGGCTCGGCAAGCCCTACGTCGGTCCGCCGACGGCGTACTCGTTCAACGTCCCGACCCGCAAGGCGAGCGGGGTGATGACGACCGAGAAGGGCGGACGGACCGAGCGCCGCGTGGCCAAGCAGGAGGTCTACCTCGGCGGCATGTGCCCGCGCTGCGAGGGCATGGGCAGGGTCAACGACATCGACCGGACGGCGTTGTACGACGACGAGAAGTCGCTGCGCGACGGCGCCCTCACGATCCCCGGCTACTCGATGGACGGCTGGTACGGCCGGCTCTTCGAGGGCATGGGCCTGCCGATGGACAAGCCGATCAAGGCGTTCACCAAGAAGCAGCTCGACACGATGCTGTTCTCGGAGCCGACCAAGCTCAAGGTCGAGGGGGTCAACCTCACCTTCACCGGGATCATCCCGCAGATCCAGAAGTCGCTGCTGTCCAAGGACCCCGAGGCGATGCAGCCGCACGTGCGGCGGTTCGTCGAGCGCGCGGTCACCTTCCAGACCTGCCCCGACTGCGAGGGGACGCGGCTCACGCCCGAGGCGCGCGCGTCCAAGATCAAGGGGAAGTCGATCGCCGACCTGTGCGAGATGCAGATCAGCGACCTGGCCGCGTGGGTCCGCGACCTGCGCGAGCCCTCCGTCGCCCCGCTGGTCGCCGGCATCCAGCACCTGCTCGACTCGTTCTCCGAGATCGGGCTCGGCTACCTCTCGCTCGACCGACCGGCCGGGACGCTGTCCGGCGGCGAGGCGCAGCGCACCAAGATGATCCGCCACCTCGGGTCCTCGCTCACCGACGTCACCTACGTCTTCGACGAGCCGACGATCGGGCTTCATCCGCACGACATCGCGCGGATGAACGACCTGCTGCTGCAGCTCCGCGACAAGGGCAACACGGTGCTCGTCGTCGAGCACAAGCCGGAGACGATCGCGATCGCCGACCACGTCGTCGACCTCGGCCCCGCTGCCGGGTCGGGCGGCGGCGAGATCTGCTTCGAGGGCGACGTCGACGGCCTGCGCACCAGCGGCACCATCACCGGCACCCACCTCGACGACCGCGCGCGGGTGAAGGACGCGGTGCGCGAGCGCACCGGCGTGGTCGAGATCCGGGGTGCCGGCACCCACAACCTGCGCGACGTCGACGTCGACGTGCCCCTCGGGCTGCTGACGGTGGTGACCGGCGTCGCCGGGTCGGGCAAGAGCTCGCTGATCCACGGGTCCCTTGCCGGACGCGACGACGTCATCGTCATCGACCAGGGCGCCATCAAGGGCTCGCGGCGCAGCAACCCGGCCACGTACACCGGTCTGCTCGAACCGATCCGCAAGGCCTTCGCCAAGGCCAACGGCGTCAAGCCCGCGCTGTTCAGCTCGAACTCCGAGGGCGGCTGCGAGGGCTGCAACGGCGCCGGGGTCATCTTCACCGAGCTCGGCCCGATGGCCACCGTCGAGTCGCCCTGCGAGGAGTGCGAGGGACGACGGTTCAAGGCCGAGGTCCTGCAGTACACCCTCGGCGGCAAGGACATCGCCGAGGTGCACGAGATGTCGGTCGACGACGCGCGCGCGCTGTTCGGCGGCGGCGAGGCCGCGATCCCCGCGGCCGCGAAGATCCTCGAGCGGCTGGTCGACGTCGGGCTCGGGTACATCACGCTCGGGCAGCCGCTCACCACGCTGTCCGGCGGCGAGCGGCAGCGGCTCAAGCTGGCCGTGCAGATGGGCGACAAGGGCGAGGTCTACGTCCTCGACGAGCCGTCGACCGGCCTGCACCTGGCCGACGTCGAGAACCTGCTCGGGCTGCTCGACCGCCTGGTCGACGGCGGGAAGTCCGTCATCGTCATCGAGCACCACCAGGCCGTGATGGCGCACGCCGACTGGATCATCGACCTCGGCCCGGGCGCGGGCCACGACGGCGGTCGGATCGTGTTCGAGGGCACGCCCGCCGAGCTGGTCGCGAAGCGGTCGACGCTGACGGGGGAGCACCTGGCCGACTACGTGGGAGCCTGAGCGGGTGATCTGGGAGACGCTCGACGGACGCCCGACCGCGTGGTTCCCCACCTCGACGCACGCGGACGCCGCGGCGCTGGTGCGCGAGCTGGCCTCGCGCCCCGGTGACCGGCCGCTGCCGGACGTCGACGTCCGCCGGACGGGCATCCGGGTCACCGCCGAGTCGGACGACCAGGCGGCGGCGGTCGACGAGGCCGCAGTGACGCTGGGCCTGGCCGCAGATCACGCTGCGCTGCAACGGCTGTCGATCGTCCTGGACGTCCAGGACCCTGTCGCCGTCGGCAGGTTCTGGCGTCGCGTCACCGGCTACGAGGCACGGGGCGACCTGGTCGACCCGCTGCGGCGCGACCCGGTCCTGCGGCTGCGGTTGCGCGACGACGACCGGCCACTGCGCACCCGCCTGCACCTCGACGTCTCGCGCCCGCACCAGCTCGGCCGGGCCGCCGCCAGGGAGGTCGCGCCCGAGCGGGCGCCGGCGGGGGAGGAGTGGCCGTACTTCCTGAACGTCGCCGATCCCGAGGGCAACGAGGCCGACCTCGTCCCCGTGGCCGCCGACGACCGGTTCCCGGACGACGCGGGCGCAGACGACTGGCGGGTCGTGTTCGGGGCCAAGGCGCGCTGGACGGGGGAGCGGTCCGCGCTCGTGGCGTTCGTGGAGCGCGCCGCGGCGCTGGCCGACGCGGCCGGGCTGCCGCTGATGATCGACCTGCGTGACGACGCCGTGGTGGTCGACAGCGGCAAGGACCTGTGGGAGGCAGAAGGTTTCACGTCGCTGGCCGCTGGCGTCCAGGCCGCTGCGCACGAGCTCGGCCTGGTGGCGACCCCGGACGAGGTGCGCTTCCTGCAGGTGGGCATCGACGCGGTCGACGTCCCCACCGTCCGGGAGTTCTGGCGCGCGGTGCTCGGGTACGAGCACGACGCGCGCGACTTCCTCACCGACGTGGTCGACCCCGACCTGCTCGACGTGCCGGTCTTCCTCCAGCCGATGGAGGCCGACGACACCGCCAGGCGGGAGCAGCGCGGACGGGTGCACCTGCGCCTCGACGTCCCGCGCAGCCAGGTCGACGACCGGATCGCCACGGCGACGGCCGCCGGGGGAGCGGTGCGCGAGGCCGACGAGCGGGCAGGTGCGTGGGTCGTCACCGACCCCGAGGGCAACGAGCTCCACCTGCACGCGGACGCCTGACCCGAAAGGCGTTTGCACCAGAGGAGGTCGTCTGCGACCGTGCGTTCGTCGACCAGCCGACCCGAGGAGGTGGGACCCGTGCACGCCGTACCCGTCCCGGGTGCCCTCCCGCGGTCCGCGACCGCACCGGCCTGACCTGCCGGGGGTGCCACCCGTCCAGCGAGAGGCACCCGCCATGACCACCACGCCGTTCGGCACCACCCTGCTCGTCCGTCCCGACGGGACGATCCCCTTCCTGCCCGGCCCGCCCCGCGACCGCGCCCTCGTGCTCGGCGGCGGAGGGTCCGCCGGCAACGCCTGGGAGATCGGCCTGCTCGCCGGCCTCCTCGCGGCCGGGGTCGACGTCACCCGGCCCGACCTCACCGTCGGCACCTCGGCCGGCGCCACCGTCGCGGCGCAGCTCGCGGACGCCGGTCCGGCCGAGCTGCTCGACGCCGTCCTCACGACCGTCCCGCCCGCGCGCACCGACCGACCCGCGACCCGCCCCACGGGTTCCGGCGGCTCGGTCACCGACCACCTCGACCGGTTCCGGCGGATCATCGCCAAGTCGGCCGACGCCGCCGAGATGCGCTCCCGCACAGGCGTGCTCGCGCTCGAGGCGCGCGACCACACCGACCGCTGGCGAGCGACCGTGGCGGCGCGGTTCACCGCCAGGCACTGGCCGGAGCGGCTCGTCCTGCTGACCGCCGTCGACGCCACGACCGGTACCCCGGTGGTGCTCGACCGCGACAGCGGCGTCGACCTGGTCGACGCGGTCGCCGCCAGCACCTCGGGAGGCGGGTCGGCCTTCCGCACCGGCGGGCTGGCGCTCGTCGACGGCGGGTACCGGCGGAACGAGAACGCCGACCTCGCAGCCGGTTCCGCCCGGGTGCTGGTGCTGTCACCGCTCGGGGGCCGGTCGCTGCACCCGCCGGCGTGGGGCATGGACCTCGACCGGCAGGTCGAGGAGCTGCGGGCCGGGGGCGCCGACGTGCGGACGGTCGTGCCCGACGAGACCTCGCTCGCGGCGATGGGGACGAACCTGATGGACGTCTCGACGCGACCGGCGGTCGCCCGGGCCGCTGCGAAGCAGGGACGCGCGGAGGCCTGGCGGCTCACCGCGTGGTGGCGTGGCGAGGGTGCTCAGGTGCTGGGGGAGTAGCGCGTCAGGACGCAGAACTCGTTGCCCTCGGGGTCGGCCAGCACCGCCCAGCCCTCGTCCGGCCCGTTGCGCCGGTCGGCGACGAGCGTGGCACCGAGCCCGAGCAGCCGGTCGACCTCGTCCTCGCGGGAGCGGTCGGTCGGCCGTAGGCAGAAGTGCAGCCGGTTCTTCACCGTCTTGGGCTCGGGCACGCGCAGGAACAGGATCTCGCGGTCGTCCGGGCCGACGAGCCAGCACTCCTCGGCGTCCGGGCCCATCTCGTCGTCCTCGACGAACCGGTGGTCGTCGAGCACCTGGGCCCACCAGCGCACCTGGGCCCACGGGTCGGCGGCGTCGATGCAGAAGTTCGAGGTGCGGGAGGCCATGGTCGCGATCCTGTCCCATCAGCGGCCCGGTGGCGCGTGGATTCAGCCGCGCCCGAACCGGGCCACCTGGCCGTCGTGGATGCCGGTCGTCCACTCCCACCCGGGCTCGGGCGAGGTGAGGCGAGGGTCGTCGGGCGTCCGCCCGTCGCGCAGGGCGAGCAGGTACGCGCGGTCGAGCTCGATCCGCGCACGCACCTCGGCGTCCCGCGCCACCGAGCCGTGGCCGGGCACGAGGACGTCGACCTCGTCCGCGACGGCCGCCAGGGCGTCGAGGCCGACGAGGTGGTGCTCGAGCGCGTCCGGGCCGTCGTCGAGCATCGGCACGAACACGTCCGAGAGCATGTCGCCGGCGACCAGTACCCGGGCGTCCTCGACGACCAGGGCGGCGTGGCCCACGGCGTGCGCGGGGTGCTCGACGACCCGCACCCGCGGGCCGTCCCATGGCACGTGGGTCGCACCGGGCGGCAGCGCGTCCACCAGGCCGAAGGGCTCGACCGGCGTCGCGTCCGCGATCTCCGGCGGCAGCCCCTCGACGAACCTGGTGCGCCAGCCCGGGTCGGCCCGCAGGTCGTGCAGGAACGCGGCGCAGGCGGCCGTGCCGTACCGCGGCGCGGCGCCGAGGGCGGGGTGCCAGAGCGCGTGGTCCCAGTCCGGGTGGGTCGCGAACCCGGCCACCGCGGGGGCACCCAGGGCGTCGAGGTCGGAGGCGAGGCAGCGCAGCTCCGCGTCCGTGACGCCGGCGTCGACGACGAGCGAGCCGGACGGCCCTACCACGACGACGGCGTTGTTGCGCAGCAGCTCGCTGCGGTGCACGTGCACGCCGTCCGTCACCTGGGTCAGCACGCTGCCTCCTGCGGGTCCACGACGCGGGCGGTCCGCGGTCGCAGGGATGGACCTCGCACTCGGCCGCGACTCATCGGTGCGCCGCCGCCGCCGTCGCGTCAGCGCGAGGCGGGCCGCCGCCGCGACACCAGGGTCAGCGCACCGCCACCGCCGAGCAGCAGCGCGGCAGCAGCGGCCAGGGCGGCCACCTCACCGCCCGTGCGCGGCAGCGTCTGCGCGGCCCGGGTCACCACGGCCCGCGCGACGACGGTCGGCTGCGCGACGACGGCCGCCACGGGCGCCGGCACCGGGACGGGCACCACGGTGCCCGGCAGCACGGGTACCGGGACGACCGCCTCCTGCACCGAGAGCACGACCGGGTCGGTCACGACCGTGCCGCCCGGGTTCTCCAGCACCGCGCGGACGAGGAGCCCGTCGAGCGCGGTGCCGGCGGCCGCGAACACCACGGCGTCGTCCGTCGCGCCGTCGACGTCGGTCCAGGCCGCGCCGTCGGTCGAGGTCTGCCACTGGATGCTCGGCACCGGGTCGCCGTCGACCTCGACGGCGAAGGTCGCGTCGTCGCCCTCGACCACCGTGACCGGTGCCGGGGCGGTGACGACGACGGGCGCCAGCGCGTCGACGGTGAGCAGCGCCGGGGCCGAGAAGACCTCGCCGGCGGCGTTGGTCGCCGCCGCGCGGAAGGAGAGCTGGAAGGGCAGGTACGGCACGTCCGGCAGCGCGAGCTCGGTGCCGGTGTACGGGATGTCCGTCCAGCCGGACAGGCCGGCGATCTCCACCTGCCACCGCACCGCCGGCGCCGGGTCACCGGTCGCGACGACCGAGAACCGCGCCTCGCCGCCGGCGGTGATGGTCAGGTCCTGCGGGTCCGTCAGCGTCGGCAGCGAGGCGTCGACCGTGAGCTCGGCCGGTGCGCTGGTGTCCGACCCGGCCTCGTTGGTGGCGACCACGCGTACCAGCAGGCCGTCGTCGGCGGTCGTGAGGCCGGGCAGGTCGAGCGCCGCGGCGGTGGCGCCGGCGACGGGGGACCAGGTGGTGCCGTCGCGCGAGGTCTCCCACTGCAGGGTCGGGGCGGGGTCGCCGGTGGCCGTGACGGCGAAGTGCGCGGTGCCGCCGGAGGAGACCGACGTGGCGACCGGGTCGGTGACCTGCGGGGCTGCCGCCGCGACCAACAGGGTGGCGGCGCCGGTCGTGTCGCTGCCCTCGTCGTTGGTGAACACGGCGCGCACGCGCAGCCCGTCCATCGACCGCGTGACGGCGGGCAGCGTGAGCGTCTCGCCACCGGCGCCCGGGACGTCGGTCCAGGTGGTGGCGTCGGGCGAGGTCTGCCAGACGACGGTGGTGCCGGGGCCGCCGGTCGCCGCCGCCGTGAACACCGCGTCCGAGCCGGACGCGACCGAGGTGTCGCTCGGCGAGGTGCTCACAACCGGCTCCACCGCGGCGATCCAGGTGAGCTCGTAGGGAGCCCGCACGGCCAGGCCGCCGCAGTCGCCCCGGGCGTTCGGCGAGGACAGCACCTGGCCGCCGTCGGAGCTCGAGACGTCGCCGTGCCCCAGCCAGCCGGTGCTCTCCAGCGCGCCGGGGCCGACCGCGAACGGCGTGCCGCGCAGGTCGATGTTGAACGGGCCGGGCGCGAACCCGCAGCCGCTGCCGCTGCCGTAGGCGATCGCCGCCAGCCCGTCGGTGGTCGAGCTGAAGCGTGCGTCGCCCGGGCGGAAGGTGAACGGGGCGCCGACGCCGGTCGGCAGGTTCAGGCCGATCCGGGTCCAGTGCGTCTGCACGAACGGCGCCCAGTTGTTGTTGGAGGACGACGCGTTCACGCCGGGGCCGCCGCGCTGCAGGGTCAGGTACTCGACGGGCGCGGTGGCCATGTCGGCGCACCAGACGCTCAGCGTCCGCCCGTACGAGGTGATCGTGTACTCGCCGTCGGGGGCACCCGGGTTCGCCGCCCGGACGTCGGCGCAGCTCGCGTGCGGGCTCGGAGCGGCTGCGGCGGGCGCCAGCACGACGACCGGGGCGAGCAGCAGGACGGCGGCGACGGCGGACGCGCCGAGCCGGGAACGACGTGGTGCGCGGGACATGGAGGTTCCGTCCTGGTTCGGTGGGCCAACCGCCGGTGGGCGGGCTCCGTGCCCCATCGACCCGGTTCGGTGCGGGCTGGAGCGCTGTGCGACGTTTCATCCGTCTGCCGCAGTCCCAGCGCCTCCGGGCGCTGTACCGATAATGAGCATTATGTCATTACGCGGTTCGCGCCCCCGGCACCCTGGTCCCCCGATCCGGCTAGCGTCGACGTGATGGAGCGCTCCGAGATCTTCGACGTCGCCCACCGCCGCCACCCGATCGCCGCGCCGTTGTCGCGCGGACGCGTGCGGGAGCTGCTGGACTGGCTGCGTCTCGGCGACGGCGCCCGCGCGCTCGACCTCGGGTGCGGCGAGGGCGAATGGCTGCAGGAGCTGCTGCTGGCCCGACCCGGCCTGGTGGGCGTCGGGGTCGACCACATGCTCCCGGCCACGGCCGCCCGGCGGACGTCCGACCGAGGCCTGGACGACCGCGTCCGCTGGGTCGAGGCCGACGCGTCCGGTTGGAGCGACGGGCCGTTCGACGTGGTGCTGTGCATCGGCGCGAGCCACGCCTTCGGTCGGCTCGACGACATGCTCCGGGCGGTGCGGCGGCACCTGCGGCCCGGTGGTCAGGCCGTGATCGGCGACAGCATCTGGGAGGCGGGCCCCTCGCCGGCGACGCTGGACGCGCTGGACCTGCCGGCTGACGCCTACCCGGGCCTGTTCGGCTTCGTGCAGGCCCTGCAGTCGCACGGGTTCGAGCCGACCGCCGGGCACGTCAGCACGCTCACCGAGTGGGACGACTACCAGCTCAGCTGGAGCGGCTCCCTCGTCGACTGGGCCGTGCACGAGGCCGTCTCGGACAGGGACCGCGCGCAGGTGCTCGAGGTCGCGCGCGAGCACCGGGACGCGTGGGTGGGTGCGGCGCGCGGCGAGCTGGGGTTCGCCACGTTCGTCGTCCACGACCTCGCCTGAGCCCCGGTGCCGCCGAGCGAGGACGGGGTCAGCGGTTCGCCGGGTCGACCACGACGCCGAGCAGGCAGCCGAGCACCACGCTGAGGAAGACGCCGTACATCCCGTACAGGCGCACGCGGGAGTCCTGCTCGTCCTCGTTGCGGATGTGCTGGTAGCGACGCTGCCGGCTGTACAGCAGGCGCCACTGCGACCGCGGGTGGACGAGCCCCCACAGCGACAGCAGCAGGATGATGCCGACCGGGAGCAGTCGCCAGAACAGGCTCTCCGGTGGATCTCCGTACACGACGACGCACCCCGCTCCCCCTCGAACCGCCTCCCCCGACGGATCCGTGGCCGCACCCTACCCGCACGCCCGACGTCAGGACGGCGTCCGCACCAGCACGGCGTCGAGCTCGATCACGCGCAGCGACGCGGCGTCGAACGAGACCGGGTACAGGCCCGCGAGCGACCAGCCGGCGGCGCCGGTCTCGGCGAGGTGCTCGTCCATGGTGGGGACGCCGTCGTAGATCGGCAGGCACGCCACCTCGGTGAGGACGGCGACCACCGGTCCCCCGGGCTGCACCAGCCGTCCCGCCCCGCGGAACGCCTCGAGGTCGTGACCCTGGGTGTCGAGCTTCAGCAGCACCCGCGAGGCACCCGAGGCGATCTCGTCCCAGAGCGCGTCGAGGCGGCGGACGGCGACCGTCTCGGCTCGGGTACGTCCGAGCTGCTCCTTCCACGACCGTCCGAAGGCGGACGCGTCGCGCAGCGACCCGAGCTCGGACTCGTCGTCGACGGCGTGCAGCTCGGCGTCCGACGCCGTCGACCCGAGCGCCTCCGCCCGCACCGACCACGCGTCGTCGGAGGCCGCGACGCGCTCGAGCTCGGCGCGCGGCTGCGACGCCGGCTCGAACGACACCAGCGGCCCCGTGTACCCCGTCTCCCGCACGGCGAGCCCGAACTGGCCGCGGTTGGCGCCCACGTCGAGCACGAGGTCGACGTCGAGGGCGTCGAGCAGCCACGCCAGGTGGGTGTCCCGGGCTCGTCCGCACAGCTCGCGTTGCCGCACCAGCGCACTCGTCACGACCAGCATCCTGCCGGTCGACGCGCGGACCGTCGCGCCGATAGCCGCCCCGTGGACGAGCGGGTGCCGGTCCTGCACAGTTCTCCCCGTGGACGACTTCATCGCCGGCCTGCCCAAGGCGGAGCTGCACGTGCACCACGTCGGTTCCGCGTCGCCCCGGATCGTGTCCGAGCTGGCCGAGCGCCACCCCGGCACCGTGCCGAGCGACCCCGACGAGCTCAGCCGCTTCTTCGCCTTCCGCGACTTCGCGCACTTCATCGAGGTCTACCTGGCCGTCGTCGACCTGGTGCGCACCCCGGAGGACATCCGCTACCTGACCTACGAGATCGCGCGCGAGATGGCCGCCGGGCAGCGGCTCCGGTACGTCGAGCTGACCTGCACCCCCTACACCTCCGTGCGGCCGGACGAGGACGGTGTGGGCATGCCGATCGAGGCGTACACCGAGGCCATCGAGGACGCGCGCGTCGCCGTCGAGCGCGACCTCGGTCTGGTGATGCGCTGGATCTACGACATCCCGGGTGAGGCGGGACTGCCCTCGGCCGACGCCACCCTCGACTACGCGCTCCACCACGCACCCGACGGCCTGGTCGGGTTCGGGCTGGGCGGGCCCGAGATCGGTGTCCCCCGGCCGCAGTTCGCGCCGCACTTCGACGCCGCCCGCGCCGCCGGGCTGCACAGCGTCCCCCACGCCGGTGAGACCACCGGACCCGAGACCGTCTGGGACGCGTTGCGGCTGCTCGGCGCCGAGCGGATCGGCCACGGCACGACCGCGGTCCAGGACCCCGTACTGCTGTCGCACCTCGCGGAGCACCGCGTCCCGCTGGAGGTGTGCCCGTCGTCGAACCTCGCGACCCGCGCCGTCGCCACCCTCGACGCGCACCCGATCCGCGCGTTCCGCGACGCCGGCGTGGTCGTCACCGTCAACTCCGACGACCCGCCGATGTTCGGCACGACGCTGAACCGCGAGTACGCCATCGCGGCCGACCTGCTCGCGCTCGACCGCGACGGCGTCGCCGACCTCGCCCGCACCGCGGTGCGCTGCTCCTTCGCCGACGACGCGACCAAGGCGCGCGTGCTCGGCGAGATCGACTCGTACGTGCGCGAGTTCGGCTCGTGAGCGGCGACGACGCAGCGGCCGACCCGCCGGTGACCCTCGACAGCTGCGACGCGGTCCCGGGTCCGTTCTTCCACGGCACCGCCGCCACCCTGCCGGTCGGCACGCAGATCGTCCCGGGCCGGCGGTCGCACTTCCGTCCGGACAAGCCGCTGCGCCACGTGTACTTCAGCTCGCTCGTCGAGACGGCCGCGTGGGGGGCCGAGCTCGCGGCGGCACTCACCACCGGCGACCGCGGCCACGTCTACGTCGTGGAACCGCGCGGTGCCTTCGAGGACGACCCGAACGTCACCGACAAGCGGTTCCCGGGCAACCCGACCCGCTCCTTCCGGTCGCAGGAGGCGCTGGTCGTCGTCGGCGAGGTGACCGACTGGGAGGGACACGAGCCGGAGGTGCTGCAGCGGATGCTCGACGGCCTCGCTGCGATGCAGGCCGAGGGACGCGACACGATCGTGGACTGACTCCCCCGTCACGACGTGCCGTCGGCACGTGGTGGTGGGCAGGTGCCGCCCGGGTCGACGAGCGGCTCGTAGTGCCAGATCTCGTTGGCGTAGACCTGGCAGAGCCCGAAGCGCGAGCCGTGCCGCGCCATCCAGTACGCCGCGTCGGTCGGGCCGACGTCGACCGCGAGCCCGGACACGTGGGCGGAGGTGTCCGGTGTCGCGACCCACCGCGCCGCCTCCTGCGGGCTGCCGTACCTGACCACGGCCTCGTCCAGGAGCTGCTGCTGGTAGGCGCGGCTCCGCCAGCCGCTGGTCACCTCGACCACGATCCCGTCGTCCTGTGCGGCCTCGGCGGCGGCCCGGAGCGCGTCGAGCAGCCCGGGGTCGAGCCGCGCCACGGCCGGGACGTCGGCGTCGACGCCCACCCGCCCGCCGTCGAGGTCACCGCCCTCTGCTCCCAGCGCCGCGTCGGACGGCGTCGTGCTCGTGCCGGCTGGTGGCGCCGCCCGCATCGCACCGTCGTCCTGCACGACCGATGCCCGGTCCGGACTGCTGCACCCGCCGGCGACGAGCAGCACGGCGACGAGGGCGGTGACGAGGTGCGAGGTGTTCACAGGACACGAGCCTCGTCGTGCGGGTGGGGGCCACGGATCGTCCGCAGGTGCCGGGCACCTCGCCTCTGGTACCGCGCCGCCGGCACGCCCGTCGTCCACAGCCTGCCGGTCCCGGGGTCGTCGTCCACAGCCGGTTCGGACGCGAAACCCTTTGTCAGTGCTCGGGTCTAGTGTCGGTGCATGAGGTCGGACGACGACGCGGGCACCCTGGTCGGCGACCTGCGCGCGCACTGCCTGACCGACTTCGCCCGCGACGCGGCCAGGTTGCGGCTGGTCGACGCGATCACCCGCGACGTGCACGCGACCGAGTCGTGGCAGATCGGGTTGCCGGTGCTGGTGGGTGCGGCGCGTGACGGGGTGGTCGGGGTGCACGACCTGCACGCCATCTCGACCGACGAGGTCGCCGCCGCGACCGGGCTGGCGCGGTGGCACGCGTCCCGCGAGGTCGACGCCGCCGCCCGGCTCTGCGGTCCGCTGGTGCTGACGCTGGCGGCGCTGGAGGCCGGCCGGATCGACGGCGTCCGCGCCCGGGTGCTGGCGTGGGAGACCGAGGGACTGCCGCACGACCTCGCCCGACAGGTCGAGACCGAGGTGCTCGACACGCTGCCGACCGCGCCGCTGCAGGGGAACGGGCCGGTCGGGCCCTGGGACGGCCCGCAGCCGAAGACGTTCACCAACCGGGTCCGCAAGGCGGTGGCTCGAGTCCGCACCGACCACGACGAGCAGGTGCGCCGCGACGTCCGCGAACGCACCGGCACCTGGGTCGAGGTCGACCCCGGCAACCCGGCGATCGCGACGCTGACCGTGACCGGTCCGATCGAGCAGGTCGTCGCCATCGCCGACGCGGTCCAGGGCGCTGCCCGTGCCCTGAGCACGGACGAGCTCGGTGACCGCACGCTCGGGATGGCCGAGGTCGACGCGTTGGAGGCAGCGGTGCTCGACGGCGCACCCGTGCGCGGTGGCTCACGTCGCGAGCTCGGGGTGGTGCTGCACGTCGACACCCTCCTCGGCGGCGGCGACGCAGCAGACGCACCCGGTGAGGTCCGCGGTGTCGGCGCACCGGTGCACTGCACCGCCGCCATCGCACGCGTCGCCGCCGGTGACCTGCTCGACCGCGGCGCATCCACGTGCGTGCTGCTCACCGACGACACCGGCCACCTCACCCGCCTCGTCCGCCTCGGCGCCGCACCAGCGAGCGGGTGGACGCGCGCCGCGCTGGTCGCCGCGACACGCAAGGCGCTACTAGTCGGCCCACGGCACACCACGAGCGGCTACACCCCGACCGTCGAGATCGACCAGACCGTCCGCGCCCGCGACCCGGTCTGCACCTTCCCCGGCTGCGGCGTCCCGGCCGCCCGGTGCGACCTCGACCACCAGGTGCCGCACCCGCGCGGCCCCACGTCCGTCGCCAACCTCTCGCCGCGTAGCCGCCGCTGCCACCGCTGGAAGACCGCCGGCCTCTGGCGCGTGTCCGCGCGCCTCGACCCGGCCGGCCACGTCGTCGCCCACCACTGGACCAGCCCCCTCGGCACCCACCAGGTCGTCGAGGTCGAACCCCTGCCCGGGTAGAGGTCCGCCTTAGGCCAGGGTGGCCGAGATCCGTTCCCGCGCAGCCATCAGCGCGAAGCCGAGCCGGTTCGTCCCCGGCCAGCGGCTGGGCACGCGGGCGTCCGGGTGGTCCGCAGCCAGTCCTGTCCCCCAGACCGCGTCGACCGGACTCGCCTCGACCAGCACCGCAGGCGCGGTGCCGAGCAGGTACGACGACAGCAGCTCCGAGCTGGTGAACTTCGCGACCGACCCGGCGACGACCGCCTCGTCGGCCTCGTCCGCCCACCGGTGGCTGTCGAACCCACGCACACCGCGACCGGCCGCCTTGGCGCGCCGCGGGTCGTCCGACGCCAGCACCTGGGCCAGCGCCTCGTCGTCGCCGAACAGGCGAGCCTTCGCGGCCATCATCCAGTGCTCCGCCGTGGCGTAGCGCACACCGTCGACGGTGAACGGTGTCGGGTACCACTGCGAGAGCAGCCACGGTCCGGCCCCCTCCCCCGTGTGCCCCCAGAACAGCAGCAGCGGCGGCAGCTCGTCCCGCCGCTCGAGGTCGACCAGGTCCGCGACGTCCATGCCGCCACCCTCGCACCCAGGACGACCTCGCGCACCCGAATTCTTGTCTGCCAGACGATGGCGCGGCGCACCGCCTAGAGTCACACCATGTCCCCGGCGCTGCAGCAGGTCAGCACCCGCAACGCGCGCTTCCAGCAGTGGCAGGCGCTGCTCACCAACCGCACGAAGCGGCAGCGGCTCCGAGCGTTCGTCGTGCAGGGCGTCCGTCCGGTGACCGTCGCGCTCGAGCACGGCTGGCAGGTCGAGGCGGTGCTGGTCGACGGCAGCCGGCGGCTGTCGCGCTGGGCGCAGGACGTGCTGGCCACGGCGGGCGGCGAGCACATCGCCCTGAGCAGCGAGCTGATGGCCGAGCTCGGCGAGAAGACCGACGACGCACCGGAGCTCCTCGTGGTGCTCGCCATCCCCGACGACGACCTGGAGCGCGTCCCCGTCCCGCGCGACTTCCTGGGCGTGGTCTTCGACCGCCCCACCAGCCCGGGCAACCTCGGGTCGGTCATCCGGTCGGCGGACGCGTTCGGCGCGCACGGCGTCGTCGTCGCGGGACACGCCGCCGACCCCTACGACAGCGCCGCGGTGCGGGCCAGCACCGGCTCGCTGTTCGGCGTGCCGACGGTGCGGGTCCCCGCCCCGGCCACGGTCCTCGACTGGGTCGACCGCTACCGCGCAGCCGGCGTCCCGGTGCAGGTGGTCGGCACCGACGAGCGCGGCGAGGCCGACGTGTCCGACGCCGACCTCACCGCGCCCACGCTGCTGCTCGTCGGCAACGAGACCACAGGGTTGAGCGCCGCCTGGCGCGACGCCGTCGACCTGACCGTGCGCATCCCGATGGCCGGCTCGGCCAGCTCGCTCAACGCCGCCAACGCGGCGAGCGTCGTGCTGTACGAGGCGGTTCGGCAGCGCCGGTCCGCGTCAGGCGGCGCACCACCCGGCTAGGCGACCGCCGTCCCCGACAGCTCGACGAGCTGTCCGGGCACGGCGAGGCGGGTCACCCCCAGCACGGTCGTCGCCGGCCGCGAGCCCGCGGCCGCCAGCCGCGAGGCGAGCACCCCGTACTCCCCCATCAGGCGGTCGACGTCGGTGCAGTACACATCCAGCCGCACCAGGTCGCCGAGCGCCATGCCACCCCCCGCCAGCACCGCCTCGAGGTTGTCCAGGCCGAGCGCCAGCTGCGCGGCGAGGTCGTCCTCGTGCCGCGGCGTGCCCTCGGCGTCCATCGCCGTCTGGCCCGAGCAGTGCAGCGTCCGCGTCCCGCCCTGCACGAGCATTCCCTGGTCGAACCCCAGCGCCAGCGACCAGCTCACCGGGTTGACCGCCGTCTTCTCCACCGTCACGTCCGCTCCTCCGTGTCAGAGGCCGTGCCTGTCGCCCGACCGTCCTCCGAGGGAAGCGGTGATTCACGACACCCTGTGTCAGGTATGTCGTACCTTCTGCCCATGCGCGCGGACCGGCTCGTCTCGCTGGTGCTGCTGCTGCGTCAGCGCGGACGCCTGACCGCCGACCAGCTCGCCCGTGAGCTCGAGGTCTCGACCCGCACCGTGCTGCGCGACGTGGAGGCGCTGTCCGCCGCCGGCGTGCCCGTCTACGCCGAGCGCGGGCGGTACGGCGGGTTCGCGCTGCTGCCCGGGTTCCGCACCGAGCTCACCGGGCTCACCACCGACGAGACCCTCGCCCTGCTCACAGCCGGCGCACGCGGGTCCACGGCGTCGCTCGGCCCGGCCACCGCCCTGGCGGCGGCCCGCCGCAAGGTGCTCGACGCGCTCCCCGAGGCGCAGCGGCTGGCCGCCGAGGCCTCGTCGCGCCGCCTGCTCGTCGAGCCCGAGACCGACCTGCTCTCGCGCCGGGCGGCCGTCGAGGACGTCCCGGCCGACGTGGCGCAGACGGTCCGCGCCGCCGTGCTCGAGGGCCGCCGGCTGCGGATGCTGTACGCGGCCGCCGGCCAGGACCCGCGGTGGCGCACAGTCGACCCCGTTGGCCTGGTCGGCGTCCGCGACCGCACGTACCTGCTCGCCGGACGGTCGGGCGCCGACCGCACCTACCGGCTCTCCCGTGTCGTCGCCGCCGAGCGGCTGGACGAGCCCGCGCAGCGCTGCGACGACGTCGACCTGGCGACGCTCTGGCGCACCCGCTGCGAGCAGTTCCTCTCGGACGGCCACGTCGTGGTCGACGTGCGCGTGCGCGGCCACCGCCGCGACGAGCTGCTGGCGTCGGCGGTCGCCGTCCGGGCGGAGACGCCGTCCGCGGACGGCTGGCTGCACCTGCAGGTGACCTACCAGGACGACCGGCACGCGGTCTGGGCGGCGTGGCAGCTCGGCGACGACGCCGAGGTGCTCTCGCCGCCGTCCGTGCGGAGCGCGCTGCACGACCGCGCCGCGGCGCTCGCGCGGCGCTACCGCGACGACCCCGCGTAGCCCCCGGCCGCGGGTACGGTGCGGACGTGGAGGACGTCGTTCCCGGCACGGCACGGCGCGCGGTCGCCGACAGGATGGCCGAGGCGGCGCTGGCGTGGCTGCACCTGCTCGACGAGGACCAGCGGGCCCTCGGTCGCGGCGCCGCGCCCGCCGACGACGGCGCGGACGACGAGCGCCGACGCTGGTTCTACACCCCGACCGACCACGGCGGCCTGT
The DNA here is from genome assembly GCF_054777815.1 of Angustibacter speluncae. Taxonomy (NCBI): domain Bacteria; kingdom Bacillati; phylum Actinomycetota; class Actinomycetes; order Kineosporiales; family Kineosporiaceae; genus Angustibacter; species Angustibacter speluncae. The sequence goes on from NZ_BAAHAF010000086.1 coordinate 209,775, forward strand.
CGGTGCACCAGCAGCGGCCGGCCCAGCAGCGCGCCGCCCTGCGCCTGGTCGCCACCGGCCTGTCGACGGCGGGCTACGTCACCGTCGCCACCACGATGGGGCTGGAGAACGTGCTCGACCACGTGGAGGGCTTCCGCGCCCGCCTCGACCGGGAGCGCGGACGCGACCCCGGTCTGTACTACCTGCGGGTGTTCGGCGACCCCGGTGGCACGCGACCGTGGGGCTGGCGCTTCGGCGGGCACCACGTGTCGCTCAACAACCTGGTCGTCGGCGGCGAGCTCGTCTCCACCACACCGTGCTTCGTCGGCGCCGACCCGGCGTCGGCTCCGCTGCTCGGCGGCGCCACCAGCCGTCCGCTCGGTGCCGTCGAGGACCTCGCCCGCGACCTCGTCCGCTCGCTGCCGGACGACCTGGCCGCGCGGGCGCTGCTGCGCCCGCGCGCGCCGTCCGACCTGGTCACCGGCAACCGCACCCGCGTCGCAACCGGCGACCGCGTCATCCCCCTGGTCCGGCTCTGGCGCAGCCGGTTCGCCGACCCCGACGAGCAGCAGCGGCTGCAAGCGGCCAGCGACTCCCTCGACGACGCAGCGGGTCTCAGCGACGACGACCACACCGTCCTCGCCTGGACGGCGGAGCCCAAGGGTGTCGCCGGACGCGAGCTCGACGCGTCGCAGCGCGGACAGCTGCGCGACCTGCTCGGCGCGTACCTCGGCCGCGTGCCCGACGAGGTCTCGCCCCTCGCCCGCTACGACGACGCCGCGCTCGACGAGGTGCACCTCGCCTGGGCGGGCCCGACCGAGCCGGGGCGGCCGCACTACTACCGCCTGCAGGGGCCGCGCCTGCTCGCCGAGTGGGACAACACCCAGCGCGGCGCGAACCACGCGCACTCGGTGTGGCGCGACCCCGTGTCGGACTTCGGTCTCGACGTGCTCGCCGCGCACCGCGCGCGCCACCACGCCTGAGCGACGTCCCACCCGGCGCGGCGCGAGGTGCCAGGCTTGGGGGGTGGACCAGACCCGCGCTGCGACGCTGCGCCGCCTGCTCACGGGAACCCCGCTGCTCGAGCGAGCCGTGGCGTTCGGGTCGGGGCTGCGCACGACCTCGACGGCCGGAGGCCTCCTGCTGGTCGGCACCCCTGACGACGAGCCGTGGCACCTGGCGGCGCACCTCGGTGACGACGCCCGGCGCGCGGGCCTGCCCGAGCTGGTACCCATCCTGGTCCGGCACCGGGTGCCGCCGGGCGCGCGTCCGCACCTCGCCGTCGGGCTCGACCGGCTCGCCGAGGCGGGACGGTCCTCGACGCTGCTCGTCGTCGCCCCCGACGACCCCGGCGAGCAGCTGCTCGAACGCCTCGCCGACGCCCGCCGACGGGGCACGACGCTGTTCGCGCTGCACCAGGGCGAGACCGAGGTCGCCGGTCTCGCCCACGAGGAGCTCGACGTGCCCGCCGTCCCCCTCGGCGGCCGGGCGCCGGCACCCGAGCTGCTCGACGGCAGCCGCTCGCTCGAGGTGGTGCAGCACCTGGTGAGCGCGACGGCGACCGACCTGCGACCGGCCCGCGCGTCGCGGCTGGGTGCGCTCCGGAGCTGGCTGGCGCGCGACTGAGGTCAGGGCTGACGTCAGGGCGGCGGCCCCGGCGAGGCCAGTACCTGCTCGCGCAGGATGTCGGCGTGACCGGCGTGCTGCGCCAGCTCGCCCAGCACGTGCAGCAGCACCCACCGCAGCGGCAGCGGGCCGCGGCGGTTGCCCGGCAGCTCGTGGTCGAGGCCGAGGTCGGCGACCGCGGCGCGCGAGGCCGCCCAGGCGTCGCGGTGCGCCTGCTGCACCGACGCCACCGTGTCGTCGTCGGTCAGCGCGAACGACTCGTCGACGGTCTGCGGGATGCCGATCTCGGCGCGCGATCGCCCGGTGACCGCCTCGTCGAACCAGACCCGCTCGACGAACGTCACGTGCTTGACCAGCCCGAGCAGCGTCGTCGCGGACGGCACCAGCGACCGACGCGCCTGCTCCTCGGAGAGCCCGTCCAGGCTGTGCTGCAACGACTCCCGGTGGCGTTCGACGAACGCGTCCAGCTGGTGCCGCAGCGGGTCGTGGGTGCCGGCGTGCGCGTGGTGGGGGGCCATGGTCGCGATCGTCGCACGACGCCGTAGGTTCGGGAGCCATGCCCGCTCCCCCGCCCCAGGCCGTCCTGTTCGACTGCGACGGCGTCCTCGTCGACTCCGAGCCGATCACCAACGGCGTCCTGCGCGCGATGCTGCTCGAGCTGGGCTGGGACCTCACCGCGGAGGAGTCGGTCCGCCGCTTCGTCGGCAAGGCGCTCAAGGACGAGGTGCACGTCATCGAGGAGCACACCGGCGTCCGCCCTGACGAGGCCTGGCTCCAGACGTTCCGGACGCGCCGCAACGCGGCGCTGGAGCGCGACCTGGTCGAGGTGCCCGGCGCGTCGGCGACGGTGCGCGCGGTCGCGGCCGCGCTCGGACGCGTGGCGTGCGCGTCCGGTGCCGACCTGCACAAGGTGCACCTGCAGCTGACGAAGGTCGGCCTGCTCGACGCCTTCGACGGCCACGTGCACAGCGGCATGGACACCCCGCGCAGCAAGCCGTGGCCGGACGTCTACCTCGCTGCGGCAGCAGGTCTCGGCGTCGACCCGGCGCGCTGCGTCGTCGTCGAGGACTCCGTGACCGGGGTCCGCGCCGGCGTCGACGCGGGCGCCCGCGTCGTCGGCTACAGCCCCGGCGGGGCCGCGCACACCCCGGCCGACGCGCTGCTCGCGGCGGGTGCCGACGTGGTCGTCACGCAGATGCCCGACCTGCTGCCGCTCGTCCTCCTCGACGCCTGAGGCGGCGGGCCCGACCCGAGCCGGGCGTGCCCGGTCGTCACGGTGTCGGGGAGCCCCCGGTGACCGCGAGGGTGGCACCGGTCGTGTAGCTCGACTCCGCCGACGCGAGGTGCACGTAGGTCGCCGCGATCTCGGCCGGCTGGCCGGCCCGGCCCAGCGGTGCCTGCGCGCCGAACTCGGGACGCGCCTCGGGCGGCTGGCCGCCCGACACCTGCAGCGGCGTCCAGAACGGGCCGGGCGCCACGACGTTCACCCGGATCCCCTTGGGCGCGAGCTGCTGCGCGAGGGCCTTGGAGTAGGTGTTGATCGCCGCCTTCGTCGTGGCGTAGTCGAGCAGGTTCGGGGAGGGCGTGTACGCCTGCACCGAGGAGGTCGTGATGATGCTGGTGCCCGGCGCCATGTGCGGCACGGCCGCCTTGGTGAGCCAGAACAGCGCGTAGACGTTGGTCCTCAGGGTCTGGTCGAACTGCTCGGAGCTCAGGTCGGCGATCTCGTCGACCGCCGTCTGCTTGCCGGCGTTGACCACCAGCACGTCGACGCGGCCGAAGGCGGCGACGGTGCGCTCCACCAGGTCGAGGTTCGCCTGCTCGTGCGACAGGTCGCCGGGGACGGCGAGCGCGCGGCGACCGGCGTCCTCGACCAGCGCCACCACCTCCTGCGCGTCGGCCTCCTCGTCCGGCAGGTACGACAGCACCACGTCGGCGCCCTCGCGCGCGAACGCGATGGCAGCGGCACGCCCGATGCCGGAGTCGCCGCCGGTGACGACCGCGACCCGGTCCACCAACCGTCCCGCACCCACGTAGGTGTCCTCGCCGTGGTCCGGCTGCGGCGTCATCTCCCGGGCCAGGCCTGGTGCGTCCTGGTCCTGCGGCGGCTGCTCGGGCCGCGGGTAGGCGGTGCGGGGGTCGCGAGGCGTGTACTGGGTCACGGTGGTGTCGTCGCTCATGCCTCCACCCTGCGGTCCGCCCGTGCCGGGGGCGACTCGGGGGAGAGTGCGGACGTCGGTCACCTGCCCGAAGGCGAACCGGACGCGACCCGGCCGCCGGGGCGTGCGAGGCTGCGGGACGTGCTCGACCCCGCTGCCGCCGTCCGCGCGTCCGTCAGCCCCGGTCTGCGGATGGCGCTGCAGCTCGGGCGCGAGCGCGCCCACCACGCCGGCCTGCGCAACGTCGCTCCACCCGCGATGCTGCTCGGGCTGCTGTCGGTGCTCGAGCCGGGCGACCTGCGCCGCGCGCTCGCGTGGCAGGAGCCGCCGCCGGACGTCGACCACCTCCGACTCGAGCTGGGCCGCCTGGACTCCGCGGTGCGCCGCAGCGGCCACGACCCGGAGCGTCTGCGCGCGCACCTGGCGGCGCAGCTCGCGGCGCCCGCGCCGGTCCCGGGGGCGCCGCCTCCACCGGCCCTGCGACCGCACACGCACTGCACCCTCTGGTACGGCGAGGCGCACGACCTGGCCGCCGCCGACCCGCGCGCCACCGCGGGCACCGAGCTCCACCACCTGTGGCGGGGCCTGCTCGCCCACCCCGAGGGCTCGGTGCACCGCGCCCTCGAGGCCGTCGGTCCCGGCGTGCGCGAGGCGCTCGACCTGCTCGACGCGCCCGGTGCGACGTGGGAGGTCGGCGAGGTCGTCTCCGACGCGTCCGGCAGCTTCGAGGTGCTGGACGTCATCACGGCCGGGGCCCAGGGCCTGGTGTACCGGGTGCGCCACCGCGAGTGGGACCGCGAGCTGGCGGTCAAGGCGCCCCGGCTCGAGCAGCTCACCGAGGACTCCCTGCTCGCCTTCCTCGACGAGGCCCGCACCTGGGTCGCGCTGCCGCCGCACCCGCACGTGGTCGGTGCCCTGGTCGCCCGCACCTACCGGGGTCTGCCCCGCGTGGTGGCCGAGTGGGTCGACGGCGGCAGCCTGGCCGACGCGATGGCGTCCGGGCGGCTGTACGACGGCGACGAGCCCACCGCGCTCGCCCGGGTGCTCGACGTCGCGATCCAGACCGCCTGGGGCCTGCACCACGCGCACGAGCACTCGCTGGTGCACCAGGACGTCAAGCCCGCCAACGTCATGCTGCGTCGCGACGGCACGGCGCTGGTCACCGACCTCGGCATGGCCCGCGCCCGGGTGCGCGCCGCAGGGCTGCCCGCCGACCTGGCCGCGCTGGCGCCGGGCGCCACCACGGTGGCGGGCCTGTCGGGCTACACGCCCCTGTACTGCTCGCCCGAGCAGGCCCACGGCCTGGACGGCCGCGGGCCGGGCCTGGTCACGCGGGCCACGGACGTGTGGTCGTGGGCCGTCACGGTGCTCGAGACCGTCGTCGGGAAGGTGCCGACCCGCCTCGGCCCGGACGCCCGCGCCACCCTCGACGGCTGCCGTCGCCGGCTCGGCCGCACGCGCACCGCCGTCCCGCTCCCCCGGCCGCTGGCCGACCTGCTCGACCGCGCCCTCGACCCCGACCCCGGGACGCGACCGCGCGACCTGGGTGCGCTGGCGGCCGAGCTCGTCGCCCTCCACACGGAGGTCGTCGGCCTCCCGTACCCCCGCCGCGCCCCGCGCGCCGGTGCACCCGACCTGGACGCCCTCGTGCACCAGGGTCTGGCGATGCACGAGCTCGGGCTGCACGGCGTCGCCGTCGGGCTCTGGGAGGAGGTGCTGGCGAGCGACCCGTCCCACCCGTTCGCGGCGTACGACCGCGCGCTGTCGCGCTGGCGCTCGGGCCTGGTCGACGACCTGCAGGTGCTGCGCGAGCTCGTCGCGGCCCGCGCGAGCGACCCGGCGCACCCCGACGATCCCGTGCACGACCTGCTCGACGGCCTGGTGGCGCTCGAGCGCGGTGACGGGGCACGGGCGCGGCTGCTGCTGGGGACCGTCGCGGCGCGGCTGCCGGGCAGCTCCGCGGCCCGCACGGCGGAGGAGCTCGCGCTGCGCTGGGCGCCGAACCCGCAGCCGGACGCCGCGACCCAGCTCGACGCCGCCGCGGTGACCTCGATCGCGGTGCGCGACGGCGGGACGGTGGCGGCCGCC
>NZ_BAAHAF010000087.1:0-11643 GCF_054777815.1 Angustibacter speluncae
GACGGCCGGGCGGGTCGTGCGGCCGGCGCAGTCGGCGCGGCCGGTGCGGTCTGCGCCGGCTGGGGGGACGCCGCGGGCGGGTCGGCGGGGCGCCGGACCGGGCGGGTGGGGCGTGGGCTCACGCGTCGTCCCCCCGGTCACCCTCGGCCGGGTCGGGCCCTGATCCGTCGGCCGGCTCCCGGTCGGCGAGCAGCGCGAGCACCTCGCGTCCGATCATGGTGACGTCGCCCGCGCCGATCGTGAGCACGAGATCGCCTCTGCCCGACCGCGACACGACCTCCGCCGGGACGGCCGACCAGCTGGGCACGTACGCGACCCGCTCGGCCGGCAGCGCGACCTGGTCGGCGACGAGCGCTCCCGTCACGCCGGGCACGGGGTCCTCGCGGGCGGCGTAGACGTCCATGACGACGACCTCGTCGGCGTCCGACAGCGCGCGGGCGAAGTCGGCGGCGAAGTCGAGGGTGCGGCTGTACAGGTGCGGCTGGAACACCACGACGAGGCGCCCGGCCCCGGCGACCTGGCGCCCGGTGGCGACCGCGGCCGCCACCTTCGCGGGGTTGTGGGCGTAGTCGTCGTAGACGCGCACGCCGCCGGCCTCGCCGCGGGCCTCGAACCGGCGGCGGCTCCCGGTGAAGCCGGCCAGCCCCTCGACCGCCGCGCGCGGCTCGACGCCCAGCACCCGGGCGGCGGCGTAGGCGCCCGCCGCGTTCAGCACGTTGTGCGCGCCCGGCACCCGCAGCTGCAGCGGGGTGCGGACGACCTCGTCGGGCGACGACCCGGTGCGGTCGGCGAGCACGCAGGTGCTGGTGCCCTCGACCAGGCGCACGTCCTCGACCCGCACGTCGGCGTCCTCGGCGGTGCCGTAGGTGACGACGGGGCGCCCGAGCCCGCGGTGGCGTCCGGCGAGCGCCGCCGACCCGGGGTCGTCGGCGCAGGCGACGAGCGTGCCACCCGGTCCGAGCCGGTCGGCGAACGCCTCGAAGGCGAGCACGACGTTCTCGGCGGTGCCGTGGTGGTCGAGGTGGTCGGGCTGGACGTTGGTGACCACGGACACCGCGGGCGTGTAGACCAGGAACGAGGAGTCGGACTCGTCGGCCTCGGCGACGAAGACCTCGCCCGACCCCGCGTGGCCGTTGGTGCCCGCGCCGACCAGCTCGCCGCCGAGCGCGAACGAGGGGTCGAGCCCGGCGTGCTGCAGCAGCACGGTGAGCATCGACGAGGTCGTGGTCTTGCCGTTCGTGCCGGCCACCGCCACGGCGCGCGACCCGAGCAGCAGCGCCTGCAGCGCCTGCGAGCGGTGCAGCACGGTGAGGCCGAGCTCGGCGGCCCGCACCAGCTCGACGTTGTCCGCGCGGATCGCCGACGACGCGACGACGGTGCGGACGCCGTCGAGCCGAGCGGCGTCGAAGCCGACCTCGGCCCGGCCGCCCACGGCGCGCAGCGCGGCGAGCACCGGCAGGTCCTTGGCGTCGCTGCCCGAGACCTGCAGCCCGCGAGCCAGCATGATGCGGGCGATGCCGCTCATGCCGATGCCGCCGATGCCCACCAGGTGCACCGGCGACAGCTCGTCGGCGGGTGGCACCTCCCGGGTGAGGTCGAGGCCGGTCACCGGCCCTCCCCCGCGGCACGGACCACCAGGTCGGCGAGCCGCTCGTCGGCGTCGGTGACGGCGGACGCGCGCGCGACCTCGCCCATCCGCGCCAGCCGCTCGGCGTCCGCGGCCAGGGGCACCAGGTGCGCGCGCAACCAGTCGGGGGTCAGGTCGGCGTTGTCGACGAGCAGGCCGCCGCCCGCCCGCACCACGGGCGCCGCGTTCAGCCGCTGCTCGCCGTTGCCGATCGCCAGCGGGACGTACACCGCGGGGAGCCCCACCGTGGTGACCTCGCAGACCGTGCTCGCGCCGGCCCGGCACAGCACCAGGTCGGCAGCGGCGTAGGCCAGGTCCATCCGGTCGGTGAACTCGAGGGCCGCGTAGCGCGCCGGACCGGTGCCTGCCGCGACCTCGACGGCCTTGCCCGCCCCGGTGAGGTGCACGACGTCGACGCCGGCCGCGAGCAGGTGGGGGACGACCTCGACCACGGCCTCGTTGAGCCGCTGCGCACCGAGCGAGCCGCCGGTGACGAGCAGCGTGGGCCGGTCGCCGTCGAGCCCGAGGTGTCTGCGCGCCTCCCCCCGCACGGCCGCGCGGTCGAGCCGCGAGATCTCGCGCCGCAGCGGCATCCCGACCCGCACGGCGTGCGGCAGCGGCGTCCCGGCGAAGGTGACGGCGACGTGGCGGGTCAGCCGCGCGCCGAGGCGGTTCGCGATGCCCGGTCGGGCGTTCTGCTCGTGCACGACGACCGGCACGCCCAGGCGGCGGGCCGCGAGGTACGCGGGCGGGCTGACGTACCCGCCCATGCCGACGACCACGTCGGCCTCGGCCGCCCGGATCACGCCGGCCGCGGCGTCGACGGCGCCCTTGAGGCGTCCCGGGACGCGCAGCAGGTCGGCCGAGACCCGGCGCGGGAGCGGCACCTTGGCGATGGTGCGCAGCGCGTACCCGCGCTGCGGGACCAGCCGGGCCTCCAGCCCCTCGGCGGTGCCCAGGGCGGTGACGCGGGTGCCGGGGTCGCGGCGCACCAGCGCGTCGGCGAGCGCGAGCATCGGGCTGACGTGCCCCGCCGTCCCCCCGCCCGCGAGCACGACCGAGAGCGGCTCGCGGCCGCTCACCGGCGCTCCCGCCGCTCGGCGGCCGACCCCGCCCACCCGCGCGAGCCCACGACGGCGAGCGAGCGGCGCACCAGGGCGGCGCGCGCGGCCAGGGCGTCGTCGGCGCCGGGCTCGCGGCGCGCGAACGACAGCACGACCCCGAGCGCGGCGAGGGTCGTGATGAGCGCGGAGCCGCCGCTGGACACCAGCGGCAGCGGCACGCCGATGACCGGGAGCAGCCCGAGCACGACGGCGATGTTCACCAGCCCCTGGCCGACGACCCAGGCGAGCACGCCGGTGGTGGCGACCTTCACGAAGACGTCGTCGTGGCGCAGGATCACGCGCAGCCCGGCGACGGCGACCACGCCCAGCAGGAACAGGACGACGAGCGTGCCCGGCAGGCCGAGCTCCTCGCCGATGATCGCGTAGATGAAGTCGTTGTGGGCCTCGGGCAGCCACGACCACTTCTCGCGGCTCGCCCCCAGCCCGACGCCCCACCAGCCGCCGGACGCGAGCGCCCAGGTGCCGTGGGTCGACTGCCAGCAGGTGCCGAACTTGTCGGCGCACTCGCCCGACAGCCAGGTGCCGACCCGCTCCATCCGGTTGCGGGAGGACAGCACCAGGACGGCCGCCACCGCCGCGCCGGCCAGGCCGGCGAGGGCGAGCAGCCGCATCCGCACGCCCGCGACGACCAGCATCGCGGCGACCACGATCATCATCACGGCCGCGGTGCCGAGGTCGTGCCCGAGCAGCACCAGGCCGAGCACCAGCCCGGCGACGAGCCCGACGGGCACCACCACGTGCTGCCACCGGTGCAGCAGCGGCGCCTTGCGGGCGAGCACCGCGGCGCACCACACGACCAGGGCGACCTTGGCGGCCTCGGACGGCTGCGCGCGCACGCCCGCGACCTCGATCCAGTTCAGGTTGCCCTTGACCGGGACGCCGAGCGGGGTGAAGACCAGCAGCTGGAAGACGACGGCGCCGATCACCAGCGGCCACGCCACGCGCTTCCAGAACGCGATCGAGCGGCGCGAGGCGACCCACAGGATCACCAGGCCGACGACGGCGAAGACCGCCTGCCGCCAGAACACCGAGAACGCCGACCCGCTCAGGGCGATCGACTCGACCGACGACGACGACAGCACCATCACCAGGCCGACGACGACCAGGGCGAGGGTGGCGCCGAGCAGCAGGTAGTAGCTGGTGGCCGGGGTCTCCCAGCGGGCGACGCGCTCGCCGAGGCGGGCGGCCAGCCCGCGGCGGGCGCCCGCGACCCCGGAGCCGGCGGCGGGCCGCGACGACACCCGCGGGCCGGCGCCGGGGGTGGTCGTGGCCATCAGCCGGCCCCCGGTCCGTCGTCCGGTCCGTCGTCCGGCCCGCCGTCCGCGGGACCGTCCTCGTCGAACAGCGCGTCGACCGCGGCGAGGTGCGCGCGCACCGCGTCGGCGAAGGCGTCGCCGCGGTGGCCGTACGAGACGAACTGGTCCATCGACGCCGCGGCGGGCGCGAGCAGCACGACGTCGCCGGTCCGGGCGAGCCGGGCGGCGTGGTCGACGGCGCGGGCCATCACGGTGTCGGCGACGGGCACGCCACCAGTCTCGGGGGCGGCGACCTCGTGGACGGGTACATCGGGCGCGTGTCGCGCGAGCGCCTCGCGCAGCGGCGAGCGGTCGACCCCGACGAGCACGACGGCTCTCAACCGAGAGGCGTTGCGGCGCACCAGGTCGGCGTAGTCGGCGCCCTTCGCCAGCCCTCCCGCGACCCACACCACGTGCTCGAACGCCGCGAGCGAGGCGGCCGCCGCGTGCGGGTTCGTGGCCTTGCTGTCGTCGACCCAGCGCACGCCGTCGCGGTCGGCGACGGTGGCGATGCGGTGCGGCTCGGGTCGCATCGCCCACAGGCCGTCGCGGACGGCGAGCGTCGAGACCCCGTGCGCCCGTGCGAGCGCCGCCGCGGCCAGGGCGTTCGCGATGGTGTGCGGCGCCACCACGCCCCCGCCCGCGTGCCGCAGGTCGTCGAGGGTGGCGAGCTCGACGGCGCTGGAACGCCGTTCGGCGAGGAAGGCCCGGTCGCACAGCACGTCGTCGACGACACCGAGCATCGACACGTCCGGGACGCCGGTGGTGAACCCGATCGCCCGGGCGCCGTCGACGACGTCGGCGTCGCGCACCATCTGCTCGGTCACGGGGTCCTGCACGTTGTAGACGCAGGCCCGCTCGGTCTGCGCGTACACCTTGGCCTTGGCGTCGCGGTACGCCTCGTACGAGCCGTGCCAGTCGACGTGGTCGGGCGCGAGGTTGAGGCAGGCGCTGGCCTGGGGGCGCAGCGAGTGCGACCAGTGCAGCTGGAAGCTCGACAGCTCGACGGCCAGGACGTCGTAGCCGCGCGGGTCGACGACGGCGTGCAGCAGCGGGGTGCCGACGTTGCCGACCGCGAGCGCACGCCGTCCGGACGCCAGCAGCATCGCCTCGAGCATCTTCACCGCGGTGGTCTTGCCGTTGGTGCCGGTGAGGGTGAGCCACGGAGCGGCGCCGGTGCTCGGCCGCAGCCGCCAGGCGAGCTCGACCTCGCCCCAGACGGGGACGCCGCGGTCGGCCGCCGCCGCGAGCAGCGGGGTCGACGGACGCCAGCCGGGCGAGGTGACCACCAGGTCGGGCCCCCGGCCCGCGACGTCGGGCAGCGACCCGGACGACCCTGGGCCGAGCACCGTGGTGCCGCCGAGCACGTCGACGAGCTCGGCGTCGCGCGCGATCGCCTCGCCGTGGCCGGGGTCGGCCGCCGTGCGGTCGTCGACGACGGTGACCGCGGCACCCCGCTGCAGCAGCGCGTCGGCGGCGGCGAACCCGGAGATCCCGAGGCCGGCCACGACGACCCGCAGCCCGCCCCAGTCGGCGTCGGCGTGCGTCAGGGTCGAGACGTCCCTCACTGCCGCTCCCTCACTGGGCGACGACCCACTCCGCGTAGAACAGCCCGAGACCGAGGGCGACGAACAGCCCGGCGACGATCCAGAACCGGATCACGATCGTCACCTCGGCCCACCCGGCGAGCTCGAAGTGGTGCTGCAGCGGCGTCATCCGGAACACCCGTCTGCGGGTGAGCTTGAACGAGGTGACCTGGATGATGACCGACAGCGTGATGAGCACGAACAGGCCGGCGAGCACGACGAGCAGCAGCTCGGTGCGGGTGGTGATCGCGAGGCCGGCGAGCGCGCCGCCGAGGGCCAGCGACCCGGTGTCGCCCATGAAGATCTTCGCCGGGGACGCGTTCCACCACAGGAAGCCGAAGCACGCGCCCATGAGGGCGGCGGCGACGACCGCGAGGTCGAGCGGGTCGCGCACCTCGTAGCAGTTGGGGCCCGCGACCGCGACGATCTGGCAGGACTGGCCGGACTGCCAGATGCCGATGAGGACGAACGCGCCGGCCACCATCGTGGTGGCGCCGGTGGCGAGGCCGTCGAGCCCGTCGGTGAGGTTCACGCCGTTGCTGCCCGCGGCGACGATCACCTGCGCCCAGACCACGAACAGCAGCAGCCCGATCACCGGCCCGGCGAACGCGAGGTCGAAGGCGGTGTCGCGGATGACGCTGATGCTCGTGGACGCGGGCGTGCGGTAGGCGTCGTTGGGGAACTGCAGCGCGGCGACCGCGAAGATCACCGCCACGACCGACTGCCCGATCAGCTTCGGCACCGAGCGCAGGCCGAGGCTGCGCTGCCGGGAGATCTTGATGAAGTCGTCGAGGAACCCGACGACGCCGAGGCCGGCCATGAGGAACAGCACCAGGACGCCGGACATCGTCGGGGGCGACCAGGTGGCCAGGTGCGCCCCCACGTACGCGACCAGCGTGGCCACGATGATGACCGCGCCGCCCATCGTGGGCGTCCCGCGCTTGGTGTGGTGCGTCGTCGGGCCGTCGTCGCGGATGAACTGGCCGTACCCGCGCTTGACGAGGAACCGGATGTAGAGCGGGGTGCCGAACAGCGAGAGCACCAGCGCGATGGCCGCCGAGGCCAGGACGGCCCTCACGGGCCGTCCTCGTCGCTGGTCCCGGGCACGGCGTCCAGGGTGGCAGGTGCGGGGCCGCCGTCGGCGGCGACACGCTCCCCCAGCCAGCGCAGGCCGCTGTCGCGGGACGACTTCAGCAGGACGACGTCGCCGGGGGCGAGCTCGCGGTGCAGCAGGTCGAAGGCGGCGTCGGCGTCGGGCACCCACACCGACTCCTCGCCCCACGAGCCCTCCATCACCGCGCCGGTGTGCACCGGCCGGGCGACCTCGCCGACGACGACGAGCCGCGAGACGTCGAGCCGGACGGCCAGCCGGCCGATCTCGTCGTGCAGGGCCACCGACTCGTCACCGAGCTCGAGCATCCCCCCGAGGACGGCCCAGGTGCGTGCACCCTCGCGCCGCATCGACACCAGGGCCTTGAGCGCCGCGCGCACCGACTCCGGGTTGGCGTTGTAGGCGTCGTTGACGACGGTGACGCCGTCGGGACGGTCGGTCACCTCCATCCGCCATCGGCTGGCCGCGCGCGCGGACGACAGCAGCGCGGCGACCCGCTCGACGTCGGCCCCGTGCACCCGGCCGACGAGGAGCGCGACGGCGGCGACCGCGAGCGCGTTGGCCACGTGGTGCTCGCCGTGCAGGCCGAGCCGGACCGGTGCGCTCCCCCGCGCCTCGTCGAGGTCGCTCACCAGCGTGAACGACGCACGGCCGCGCTCGTCGAGCACGACGTCGGTGGCGCGCACCTGCGCCCGCGGGTCGTCGCCGGTGCTGGTGCCGACGACGCGCGCACCCACGCGGTCGGCGTGCTCGCGCATCGCGGCGACACGGTGGTCGTCGAGGTTGAGCACGGCGACGCCGTCGGCCGTGAGCGCCTGCACCAGCTCGGACTTCGCCGCCTGGACGCCGTCGATCGAGTCGTACTCGCTCGCGTGCGCGTGCCCCACGTTCAGCACCACCGACACGTCCGGCGGCGCGATCGTCGTCAGGTAGGTGAGGTGCCCGAGCCCGCGGGCCCCCATCTCGACCACGAGCAGGCGGGTCGAGGGGTCGGTGCGGCAGACGGTGAGCGGCACGCCGATCTCGGAGTTGAACGACTCCTGCGCGGCGACCGTCGGCGCCAGGCCGCCGAGCACGTGGGCGAGCAGGTCCTTGGTGCTGGTCTTGCCCGACGACCCGGTGACGGCGACGACGGTGAGGTCGGGACCGGCGGCCTCGACGACGTCGCGGGCGAGCAGGCCGAAACCGGTCGCGGTGTCGTCGACCACGACCTGCACGAGCGGCGTCTCGACCTCGCGCTGCACCAGCGCGGCGACGGCGCCCGCCGCCGCGGCGGCGGCGACGTAGTCGTGGCCGTCGGCGTGCTCGCCGGGGCGCGCGACGTAGAGCCCGCCCGGGCCCGCGAGCCGCGAGTCGGTGACGACGGGACCGTCGACGACCAGCGCCTCGGCGTCGGCGGCCGACGTGCCGGGCGGCGGGACGAGGCGGCCGCCGGTGGCCGTCACCACCTCGTGCAGGGTGAGCGGGATCACGTGCCCACCCCCGCCGTGGCGAGCAGGTCGGCCAGCACGGTCCGGTCGTCGAAGGGGTGCACCGTGCCGGCGACCTCCTGGCCGGTCTCGTGGCCCTTGCCCGCGACGAGGACGGTGCTGCCCGGCACCTCGCCCGCGAGGCGCAGCGCGGTCGCCACCGCCTCGCGGCGGTCGCCGACCTCGGCCACGACGACCTCGCGGTCGCGCAGCCCGTCGGCGGCGGCCGCCGCCCCGCTCAGCACGGCGGCGCGGACGGCGGCAGGGTCCTCCGAGCGCGGGTTGTCGTCGGTGACGACCACGGCGTCGGCACCGAGGACGGCGGCCTCGCCCATGGCCGGCCGCTTGCCCGCGTCGCGGTCGCCCCCGGCGCCGAGCACGACGACGAGCCGACCGGCGGTGCGGCCGCGGAGCGCGCGGAGCGCCACGGCGACGGCCTCGGGGGTGTGCGCGTAGTCGACGACGGCCAGCGGCGCGTCCGGCGGGCCGGGCACGACCTCCATCCGGCCCGGGACGCCGGTCGCGGCCGCGAGGCCGTCGGCCACCTGCCCCTCGTCGAGCCCGGCCTCCCGCAGGACCAGCGCGGCGACCGCGGTGTTGGCGACGTTGAAGTCGCCCGGCAGCGGGCTGACCAGCGCGAGCCGGTGGCCGTCCGGCCCGAGCAGGACGAAGCGGGTGCCGACGCCGTCGTCGGCCGGGGCGAGCTCGACCGCGCGCCAGTCCGGCGCGGCACCGGCGCGGGTGAGCGCGGGGTCGTCGAGGGCGGGCGTCGCGACGGTGGTGACGGGCAGCCCGGCGGCTGCGGCGTCGGCGGCGACCCGGCGTCCCCACAGGTCGTCGACGCACACCACCGCGCGGCGGCTGCGCTGCGGGGTGAACAGGGAGGCCTTGGCCGCGTAGTAGTGCTCGAGGTCGGGGTGGAAGTCGAGGTGGTCCTGCGACAGGTTCGTGAAACCCGCGACGTCGTAACGGATCCCGTCGACCCGGTGCAGCGCCAGCGCGTGGCTCGACACCTCCATCGCGCAGGCCTGCACGCCCCGCTCGACCATCAGGGCGAGCAGCGCCTGCAGGTCGGTCGACTCGGGCGTCGTGCGCACGCTCGGCACCCGCTCGTCGCCGACCCGGGTCTCGACCGTGCCCACCAGACCGGTGCGCCGGCCGGCCGAGCGCAGCGCCGACTCCAGCAGGTAGCAGGTGGTGGTCTTGCCGTTCGTCCCCGTGATGCCGAGCAGCAGCAGCCGCTCGGCCGGGTGGCCGTGCACCGTGGCGGCGACGTGGCCGAGCACCGCGCGCGGGTCGTCGACGACCAGCACCGGCACCGGCCCCTCGGCGTCGACGAGCGCGCGGCCGACCGCGTCGGTGAGCACCGCCACCGCGCCCGCCGCGACCGCCTGCGCGGTGAAGGTCGCCCCGTGCGCGTTCGAGCCGGGCAGCGCCGCGTACAGGTCGCCGGGGCGGACGGCGCGCGAGTCGTGCGTGACGCCGGTGACCTCGACCCCGGCCGCGTCGTCGGGCACCGCGGGGGCGCCTGCCGACCGGGCCACCTCGGTCAGCGCGACCGGGACGGGCCGCGCGGGCCGCGGGGGTGGAGCAGGCACGGCGACGAGGCTACTCACTCCCACGTCAGGGGGTACGGGGTGGGAGTGGTGCCGGTCGGCGGGATGCCGAGGTCCTGCAGCGCGAACGACATGACGTCCTTGAACACGGGTGCGGCGACCGTGCCGCCGTAGTAGCCGTTGGTCGGACGCTGCACGGTGACGGCGATCACGACCTGCGGGTCGTCCGCCGGCGCCATGCCGATGAAGGAGCCGGTGTAGCCGCTGTAGCCGCCCGGGCTCGGCGCCTGCGCGGTGCCCGTCTTGCCCGCGATCCGGTAGCCGGGGATGGCCGCGTTGCCGCCGGTGCCCTCGTCGACGGCGCTCTCGAGCATCGTCCGCACCGCCTGGGCGGTCTCGGGACTGACGACCCGGGTGCCCTCGGCGACGGGCGCGCTGACGAACTCGCCGTCCGGGCCGGCGACGCCGTCGACCAGCCGCGGCTGCATCCGCACGCCGTCGTTCGCGATCGTCGCGAACACGTTGGCCGACTGCAGCGCGTTCACCGACACGCCCTGGCCGAACAGCACCGCGTACTGCTGGCGGCCGTCCCACTGGTCCGGCGGCGCCAGGATGCCCTTGGTCTCGCCGGGGTAGTCCAGGCCCGACTCCTGCCCGAGCCCGAAGCGCGACAGGTAGTCGTAGCGCTGCTCCTTGCTCAGCTGCATGCCCGCCTGCACGGTGCCGGTGTTCGACGACTCCGCGAGCACGCCCGCGAACGTGAGCTGCTGGCCGCCGTGGGGGTGGGAGTCCTTGAAGGTCTGCCCGTTCGGCGTCGTGTACTGGTACGGCACCTGGAACTGCGTGGTCGGCGTGACCAGGCCCTCCTCGATGACGGCCGCCGCGGTGACCACCTTGGAGGTCGAGCCGGGCTCGAAGACCACCTCGAGCGCCTTGGTCCCGCGCTGCTCGACCGGGGTCGCGCCGGGGTCGTTCGGGTCGACGCTCGGCGACTCGGCCACCGCGAGCAGGTTGCCGGTGCGGACGTCGATCGCGACCACGCTGCCCCACTCCGCGCCCGCCGCCTGCACCTGCGCGGTGATCGCCTGCTGGGCGTACCACTGCAGGTCGCGGTCGAGGGTCAGCCGGACGCTGCGGCCGTCGACCGCGGGCGTGTGGTCCATGTCGCCGGTCGGGATCATCTGCCCGTCGCGGCCGCGCTCGAAGTTGCGCGAGCCGTCGGTGCCCGCGAGCACGTCCTGCAGCATCCGCTCCAGGCCCGCCTGGCCCGTGCCCTCGGCGTCGGTGAAGCCGACCAGGTTGCCGGCCACCGCGCCCGCCGGGTACGTGCGCTGGCTCGTCCGCTCGCTGTACACGCCGGGGACGCGCAGCGCCTGCACCTCGCGCCACTGCTGCGGCGTCACGCCCTTGGCGACGTAGGAGAACCGGCGGTCGCCGTCGAGGGCGCTGCGCACCGCGGCGGGGTCCTGGCCGGTGATCGCCGCGATGTCTGCCGCCGCGCCGTCCAGACCGGTCTCGCCGGAGCCGTGCTCGCTGCCGGCGTACTGGTCGACCAGCGTCTGGTCGACCGTGATGGTGCGGCGCTCGACGTCGACGGCGAGCACGACGCCGTCGGCGTCGGTGATCTCGCCGCGGTGCGCCACCAGCGGCGTGGTGACCAGCCGGTTGCCGAGGGCGTCGGCGGCCAGCGACGACGCGTCCAGGCCCTGCATCTGCACCAGCCGGGCCGCGAACAGGCTGAGCACGACCAGCGTCAGCAGCACCATGCCGCGGGCGCGCCGGTCGTGGGTCGACGACCGCGGCGCGGGGCGTCCGCGGGCGCCCGGTGGCGGCGTGGTCGCCGGGCGCGCGGACACGCCGGGCGAGCGGGGACGC
>NZ_BAAHAF010000088.1:0-4057 GCF_054777815.1 Angustibacter speluncae
GCGCGGCGGCGCCCGGCGACGAGGGCGCGGTCGTCGTCACCGTCGTCACCGCCGGGCTGGCCGTGCTGCTGTGGGCGCTCACCTCGGTCGCGTCGGTGCGCGACGTCGTCGAGGACCGGGTCGCGGCGGCCACCGGCGCGACGGCCGCTGCCGAGCTGCGCGGCTCGTGGGAGCTCGACCCGGACGCGCCGGCGCAGCTCACCGCCGAGCAGGTGCAGGACCGCACGATCGAGATCGAGGACCTCCCGGCCGGGCTCGGTTCGCCCGAGCTGCCGCCCGGGCAGACCGTCGTGTGGCACGCCCAGACCAGCGTCCCCGGGCGCGCCGGAGGGGTCGACGTGCTGCTGATCGACGCCGACTCCTTCGGGGCGGCCGCGAGCTGGGGGGCGACGGGCGCGGTCGCCGGGCTGCGCGACCACCTCCCGGAGATGGCCGCCGCCGAGGCCCGGACCGGCGAGCAGATGCGCGCCGGCGAGCGCTGGGACGCCCTGCCCGTCGTCGTGGTCGGCGACCTCGGCCTCGACGCCGGCAGCACCGCCAGCGTGGCCACCGACCTCGGCGGCGCGGTGCTGGTGCGCGTGCTCGACGTGGTCGAGGCGGCACCGGGCCGGCGCAGCGCGCGACCGCGGATCATCGCGCCGGCCGACCCGTTCCTGCTGCAGCACCTGAACAACGACCCCCGGCTGCGGCCGACCGCCCGCGCGTTCACCCCGCGCCGCGACCAGTTCCGCGCCGAGCTGTGGACCTCGGGCGGCGCGGCCGACCTCGACCGCACGCTCACCGCGGCCGGGGTCGAGCCGATCGAGGTGCGGACGGTCCAGGAGGCCCGCGCCCGCCCGGTGTTCGTCGCCGCCGGCCTCGGCCGCGGCTACCAGCTGGCGATCGGCGTGCTGCTCGCACTGCTGGCCGCCGCGGCCCTGGCCCTGCACGCCGACCGGGCGGCGGCGCGGCACCGTCCCACCGACGTGCTGCTCGGCCGGGCCGGACTCGGCCGCGGGGGCACGGCCCTGGCCCGCGACCTCGAGGTGGTCGTGCTCGGTGCCACCTCGGGGCTGCTGGCCGTGGTCGCCGTCCTGCTGGTGTCGCCGCTGGCGGACCGGCTGCTCGACCCCGGTGACGGCGAGCTGCCGGCCGCCCGGCTCGTCGTCGGACCCACCGCCGTGCTGGTCGCGCTCGCGGCCGTGGTCGCCACCACCGCGCTCGCGGCGGCCGCGGCCCGGGTGCGCGCCCGCAGCGGCAGCGACGCGGAGGTGCTGCGCGATGCCTGACCCGACCGGCACGCGGGAGCCGACGACCGGCCCCACCACGACCGAGCCCGCCCCGGACGGCGTCGGGTGCTCGCGGCTCGTCCGCATCTACCCGAGCGCCACCGGCGAGACGCACGCGCTGCGCGGCGTCGACGCGACCTTCGCACCGGGCACGTTCACGGCGGTGACCGGCCCGTCCGGCAGCGGCAAGTCGAGCCTGCTGCGCGTCCTGGCGCTGCGCGAGCGGCCGGACGGCGGTGAGGTGCAGGTGCTCGGCACCGACCCCGCCGCGGCCTCCCCGCGCGCCCTGCGCCGGCTGCGCCGCGACCGCCTCGGCTTCGTGCCGCAGCGCGGCGCGGACGCCGTGCTCACCCACCTCACCGCCGGCGAGCACCTCGCGCGCGTCGCCGACGATCGCGGGGGCCTGCGCGACGCCGTCGACACCGCCCTCGCCGTCGTGGCGCTCACCGACCGGGCCGACGTGCGCTGCGCCCTGCTGTCCGGCGGCGAGCAGCAGCGGCTGGCCGTCGCCTCCGCCTGCGTCGGCGACCCGGGCGCCGTCGTCGCCGACGAGCCGACCGCCGAGCTCGACGACGCCAGCACGGCCCTGGTGGCCGCCCTGCTCGCGGCCCGCGCGGACGCCGGGTCGGTCGTGGTCGTCGCGACGCACGACGCGCGGCTCGTCGGTGCCGCCGGCCGGGTGCTGCACCTGCGGCACGGGGTGCTGTCGACCGACTCGACCGGCGGCCGGGCGCTGGCCGCCATCGACCCGACCGGGCGCCTGCAGCTGCCGCCCGAGGCCCTCGCCCTGTTCCCGGGCCTGCGCGCGCAGGTCGTGGTCGAGGGCGACGGCGTGCGCCTCGTCCCGCCGACCGCGGCCGAGGCCGCCGCCGGTGACGACCCGCGCGGGGACGTGCTGTGAACGCCGCGCTGCGGGTGGTGGCCGTCACCCACGGCCGGCGCGAGCGCGACCGCCCGGTGCTCGACGACGTCTCGCTGGAGGTGGCGCGCGGCGAGGTGGTCGCGCTCGTCGGCCGGTCGGGGTCGGGCAAGTCGACGCTGTGCCAGCTCGCCGCCGGGCTGGAGCGGCCGGACACGGGGACGGTCGAGGTCGACGGCCGGCCCTCGGTGCCCGCCGCCGACTGGGGTGTCGTGGCGTTCCAGCCGCAGCGGCTCGCCCTCGCCGGCGAGCTGTCGGTCGCCGAGAACGCGCTGCTGCCCTGCCGGCTCGCGGGCGTCGAGCCGCCGCCCGACCTGCTCGCCGTGCTCGACGTCGCGCACCTGGCCGCCCGCTCGGCGGGGCTGACCTCGCTCGGCGAGCAGCAGCGCACCGGCATCGCCCGGGCGCTGTGCCGCCGTCCGGTGCTGGCCCTGCTCGACGAGCCCACGGGCCACCAGGACGACGAGCACGTGCAGGCCGTGCTCGCCGCGCTGGGCGCGGCGTCGGCCGCGGGCAGCGCGCTGCTGGTCGCCACGCACGACCCCCGGGTCGTCGCCGTCGCCGACCGGGCGGTGCACCTCGAGGGCGGACGGGTGGTGCCGCCCACCCCGGCGGACGCGCCGGCGACCCGCCCGTAGGGTGGCGGCCGTGACCCTCCCGCAGGACGCAGCGCGGCGTCCGCTGCGCATCGCCATGGTCGGGCAGAAGGGCCTGCCCGCCACGTGGGGCGGCATCGAGCACCACGTGGAGCAGGTCGGGCTGCGCCTCGCCGAGCGCGGCCACGAGGTCACCGTCTACTGCCGCGACACCTACGGCGAGCACATCCCCGACGAGCACCTCGGGATGCGGCTGCGGCGCACCTCGACGCTCGGCACCAAGAGCCTGGACGCCATCGTGCACAGCGCGACGTCCTCGGTGGCCGCCGTCGCCGCGCGGGCCGACGTCGTGCACTACCACGCGATCGGTCCCGGCCTGGTGGCCCCGCTGCCGCGCTACCTGACCCCGGCGGGCGTGGTGCTCACCGTCCACGGCCTCGACCACGCCCGCGACAAGTGGGGCCGGGCGGGCCGCGCCGCGCTCGGCACCGCGCACCTGATGAGCCCGCGCGTGCCGCACGAGCTGGTGGTGGTGTCCCGGGCCCTGCAGCAGCACTACCGCACCCGGTTCGGCCGCGAGACCGTCCACGTGCCGAACGGCGTCACCCTGCGCGACCTGCCCGCCGACCCGTCGGTCGTGACCGACCGGCTGGGGGTGCGTCCCGGCGGGTACCTGCTGTTCGTCGGCCGGCTGGTGCCCGAGAAGCGTCCGGACCTGCTGCTGCGGGCGTTCGCCCGCGTGCGCACCGACGTCCGGCTCGTGCTCGCCGGCGACTCCTCGTTCACCGACGACTACGTCGCCGAGCTCGCCGCGGCGACGGCCCGCGACCCGCGCGTGGTGATGGCCGGCTTCACCGTCGGCGACGACCTGGCGGCGCTGTACGCCGCGAGCGCCGGTGTCGTGCAACCGTCCTCGCTGGAGGGGCTCCCGCTCACGCTCCTCGAGGCGATCGGCCACGACGCGCCGGTGCTCGCGTCCGACATCGCGCCGCACGTCGAGGTGCTCGGCGGCGGGTCGCCGCGGCACCTGCTGTTCCCCTCCGACGACGAGGACGCGCTGGTCGCCGCGCTCGAGCGGCTGCTGGCCGCGCCGGCCGCCGGCGGGGCACCCGGGGCCGGGCGGCTGCGCGACGACGTGCTCGCGCGGTACAGCTGGGACGACGCCACGACCCGGCTCGAGGACGTGTACCGCCGGGTGGTCGGGCGCGAGGCCGGCCAGGAGCACCGCGACCGGCACCAGGACGATGACGGGCAGCAGCGTGGCCAGGCCGACG